>JAIPFN010000053.1 GCA_021736615.1 Phycisphaerae bacterium
GTCCGGATAGAGTTTGTACGGCTTGCTGCGGTGATTGAGAGGCTTGTATTCTTGCCTTTGACAAATAGAGCAGTTTGCTGCCCGGAAGATATGTTAGTCCGGTTGCAATAATGTCCATAGCCTTTGTGTAATCATTTCTGGCCAGGTTTATCTCGGCCATAATTACCCATGCCTGCGGATACATCGGGTTGAGTGAGGTTGCTTTCTGGAGTAGCTTCATTGCCATGCTGTAGTCTGAATTTGTGCCTTTGGCGAAGTGTACCCTGGATTTTAGCATCAGCATCTCTACGTCTTGGGGGTTGATCTCTAATGCCCTTTCCATCTCCTCAGTTGTTTTTGCAGTTACTTGCGGGTCCTGGGCGGTAAGATAGATCAAAGCGGCGTTTTTATGCGCGTCGAAATTATCCGGTGCCCTGGCAATTGCATCTGTAATGAGCTGGACGGCTTTATTTGACAAACCTTGTGACTGGTAGGTGCGTGCCAGGAGTATCATTGTCGGTATTGACTCCGGTTCCATGTGCAGGGCCGTTTGCAGGTCTTCTGCGGCATTTGACAATTTTCCGATACGCATGTAGGTTCTTCCGCGAAGCGTGTATGCATTTGTGTTTGAGACTATGTTGATGAGTTCATTGCAATCGGCAATGGCCTGATCAGGTTTGTTAAGCTTTAGATTCAGGTCTACAAGGGCGGCAGTTACGGCGATCGAATCGGGGTTATCCTGTTTTAACTCGTTTAGAGCGACGGATGCCTGGTCGAACTTGTTGTCGCGAATATTTAACGTTGCCACCGAGAGCTTCAATCCCATATCATTTGGGTCTTCTGCCGATAGTTTTCTGGCTATCGTTGAGGCGGAAGAATAGTTACCTTGTCTGATGAGGCTGTTTATTTCGAACCGGGAAAGCCTATTGTCGGTCATTCCGGTGGATTTTGCTTTTTCAATGACCTGTTCGGCAAGGTCATACTCGCCGGCTTTTTGCATTGCGGCGACGGCGGCAAGGGTGACCTCGATGTCGTCGGGTGAATAGACTAGAGCCTGTTTGTATGTTGAAGATGCAAGCTGAATATTTCCTGCTTTTTCATAGGTTGCCGCGATTAGTAGACGGCTTTGCTGGTCGTCTGGATTAATTTTCAGATTTTCCGTCAGGTGTGAGATAATCTGTTCATAGTGTTTATCGAAATTGTCGGAATTAAACCATAGTTTTGCCTGCTCGAATCTCCACTGCCATCCCTGCGGTCCTTCGGCATCCTTTATTAAGTCTATCAGGGACTGAATCCGATCCGACATTCCAACATGACCGGCGATGGCGATAAGCCATCTGTTTATTGTTATATCCGAAGGGTCTTTTTTTTGCAGCGACTTTAATACTGCCCATGCTTTATCGTACCGTCCGGATCTTTCATAAACCTCGGCGGAGAGCATCTTAATTGTCCTGGCATCGTCGGAGGAAAGTTTACTGAGTTGACATTTTGACAACACGTCTTCGCACACGGCTAAGTTGCCTTCCCGAATATGAAATGCGGTAAAATATCGCATTACTTTAACCGAACTGGGGAATTTTACGGCGATGCGATTGAGTTTTGAAATTGCGGTTTCCCTGTCATTTTCGGCGATGAGAACCTCGATCTCGGCGAGCATAACGTCTTGATCCGACGGTTGCTGTTTAATTAAGGAATCTATCAACTGCCTGGCAAAATCCGGTTTCTGGTTTTCAATAAAGACAGCTATTGCGGCGATCAACTCGCTTATAGATGCCGAGCCGTCCTGCATTTTAGTTAAGATGCCCTGCCGAAGTTTTTCCATTGAAATCGTTGATGGTTTCGCGTCATTACGCGTATTGATTCGGTTTTTAAGATTGGTGAGCAACAATTGAGCCTTTGTGCTTTCGGGGAACTCTTGCAAATACTTGTTTGTCAATTCGGCAGCCTGAGCGTATTTACCTGTTTGAGCGAGGAATTCGGCGAGCATAAGGTTTGCTTGTGGAAGGTAGTTTTCACGGGTTGTGTAATTTTTTAATCGTATAATAGCCGAATTGATATCGCCCGTGCCGGCAAGAGCCGATGCGATAGATAGATCAAGCTGATCGTAATTGAGTCCGGCTTTTAGAGCTTTTTGCCATAGGGTAATAGCCTTTAACGTATCGCCCTGCTTTCTTGCTATAAGTCCCTGGAGGTAGGCTACTTTCGCGGAGGAATCGTCGGTTTTTTTGAGTTGTTCGATGAGTCGTGACGCATTGTCAAAATCATCTGATCTTATGTATAACTCGGCAGCTGTTGGAAGAAAGAGCGTTTGATCGGCGGATAGAGACTTACATGCTTGATGAGCAACATCGGTCATTTCATCGGGTGAGCTACCGGCCAGGGCAAGTTTTGCCCATAACTGCCATATACTGATGTTTCCGGGATCAGATGCTGCGGCTTGCCGGAGATGCGTCCTGGTTTTATCGGGCATTGAACAATCTAAAAATGCTTTGGCGAGCCTTATCCTGACAGATGTATCGGAGAGGGTAAGAGTTTCTGCCTTGGTAAAATCTTTTACCGCCTCGGTTTTCATTGACTGCCTTAAGTAGTACTCTCCCCGTACAATATATGCCAGGGGATTGGCGGGACATTTGGTCACCGCAAGGTCATATAGTCTTTGCGGAGGTTCGGTAAAGTCTTCCGGGCGATTTTCTGCAAAGCGTGCGAGAAGTGCGTATGCGGTAACCTCCTGGGGGTAGACCTCTATGATCCGGGTTAGTTCCTGTTGGGCTTGTTTAAATTTACGCTGCTGGTAGTAGGACATAGCGAGCGATCTGTGTACTTTTGCGTCCTGGCTGTGTTTTAGGAATTGAGTTGCAATGAGTTCGGCTTCTGCGGGACTTTTGAGCAACTGCATATATATATCCATGAGGCTTAGAACCGCTTTTGTGTGGGTTGGATCGATCCTTAACACCCTTCTGTAAGAGTTTAGAGCCTGATTGACCGTGCTTATATTCATTGGCAATGTATTGATCTGCGCGTCGGCGTATTTCATCAATGCCGATACGTCGTCAGGGACTATTGCGATATATTCACCGAGGCTTTCAGCAGCTTTGGCCCACTGCTTATTTTCAAAAGCCTCGGTGCCGTCACGCAGGCCGAGACCTGCCCTGTTGGTTCTGTTCCACTGGCGAAGGGCTAGAGTAGTGACTGCCAGAGTTACTATTGAAATAAATATAACGATCAAGGGTTTTAAATTGATTTTTGTTCTGGTCATGATCCCGTACCGATTTTAAATTATTATTTATTCCCGACGTAAAGCCGAGATGTTCCATATTGTTTTTTTTAGAATTGGTCTATGAAATCGTTTATAAGTTTCATTGCCGTTTTACAGCATATTTGCAGATCCGTTTTCAGCGATAATCTTCTTATGTATTCAGTATCGTAATGCACCCATTCCTGGAAGTCTCTTGATGGGCGGCGTGTTCTTGAAATCTGCCAAAGGCCGGTAATTCCCGGTCTTACCGATAGCCTTGCGTCACGCCATGAGGGGCATTGGGAATTTTCATTCTCTGGCGATGGACGCGGGCCAACTATTGACATTTGGCCGAGGAGCACGTTGAAGAACTGCGGTGTTTCATCGAGACAGGTATCGCGAAGAAACCGCCCTATTGCGCTTATACGCGGGTCGTGTACTATCTTGAACTGGGGCCCGTCAACTTCATTTACGATTCTTAATTTTTCCTGCATCTTCTCGGCACCGGCAATCATTGTTCTGAATTTCAGACATTTTATTTGCCTGCCGTACCTGCCCTGCCTGACAGCTTTATAAAAAACCGGTCCGCGTGATGTAAGTTTTATCATTATCGCAAGTATTAATAAAACCGGAGCCAAAAGTGTAAGGATGAAGATCGAACCAGTCAGGTCAATAAACCTCTTACCGATACGAGGATACGAAAACAGCGGCCATGTTCTGAATACATTATATTTTTTTGATTGATCAAGATCATCCGGGAATATAAATTCCGGGCTATTCCATGCTGCCATAGAGTAGGCCTTTGATTGCATTTTCCGGCATGAGTTGCCAAAGTATATTGTATTATTTACGATCTGGCCGGGCTGCATTGCCTGACCAGATGCAATTATCGAATTATTGATAATCGCATCGTCGGGGACAGATACATTATCTTCTATCACAGTAGGACCAATGATCTTTACATTTTTTCCGAATGTTACATTTTTTCCGGTGAGGATCTTACCATATAATTTTGGGCCTTTGTCTGAAATCCCGGTATTACTATTCATTTTATCGAGAGTCGCAGCCGTGTATTTGAGTAGTCCATCCGGCGTATTAAGGTCGAGAAAGGTTCCTCCGACAGAAAGACTTGATATTTCCATTCCATTTCTTTTAGCCCTTAGAATTAAAGTTTCAAAGCTTAACGGCAAATGATTTTCCGAGAGCAGATCAGTCAGAACGTTTGATCTGACGAATAGATAGTGCGGCCATTTTTTTGGTATTGATGCAGGAATAATTGAATCGGAATACCATCTGCTAAAGCCTACCACGTGACTTGATGGGGTTAACCGAACCTTTTCACGGTAGGCCGAAAGGTTTGGGTCGACATTGACGGCGAGAATGTCAGTATTGTGCGAGTCTGCAATATCACGAAGCTTTTGATAATCAATACTTGCGGCATACCTTGCATTTGCGATTACTGTCCACTTTGCATTATGACCGTCGGGTGGTATGTATATCGTATTGTTGTCGTAGAAAACAATCTCTCGTTGACCGGCAATATCTTTCACCTGCCATTTGGCGGGCATTGCTATGAAGCTCGCACCTTTGGTAATGGCAGCGGCGTCAGAGATGCCTTTCAGAACGACAGAGGCAGTGTTGCGGTTTGAGATCGCAAACCGAAGAAAGCCGCATTCATTTGCAGAGCGATCATTTTCAGAATGTATTATGGTTATTTGCATTTAAGTTTTAAGAGTCTATTTCTTCCGGTTGTTCTGTTGCCAGCAGTAATGTAGAGTCTTTTTCTTCAGCGAGCGGCCAACCTACACTAAAGTCTGCTACGTCTCCATAACTGAAACCGCTGTAACGATAGGGATCATTGATCTGGACGTTATTTACAACTGCTCCGATAAGGGGCGTCTCTATCCGGCTTAACCTTTCGACCGTCAGTTTAAAAGCAGAACTGCATGTACGATTTACATAACTGGTAAGTACTACTCCGTCAGCGATCTTTGCCCATATCATGGCGTCGGTGAATCCAAGAAGCGGAGGTGTGTCGATTATGACATGGTCATAATGAGCGGAAAGACTTCTGATCGTTCTTGATATATCCGGTCGAGTCAGAATATCCAGTGCGTTAGCAACATTGCTTCTGTCAGCGGCAAGGACATCGAAACCGGTCGTTGGCATTGAGTAAACGGCTTTTTGCGTTTCTGCACCTTCCAGAAGGTCCTGGAGTCCCCGGAGTTTTTCGGGCAGTTTTAAGGTTGCGGCGATGTTCGGCTTTCTGAGGTCACCGTCAATTAAGAGAGTTTTCTTGCCGGATTTGGCGAAGCTGGTAGCGAGGTTAACTGCAAAGGTTGTCTTTCCGTCTCCAACACCTGGGCTTGTTACGACTATTATCTTTTTTTCCGAATCAGTACTCAACAAACCGATGTTTGCGCGGATTGTCTGATAGTCTTCTGAAAGCATTCGTGTGAGGGTTTTATTGTCAATATTTTCGGGGTTGGTTGTCGTGCCTATGATATTTACACCTGCTTTTGAAACTAAATCCTCAGGACTGCGAAGAGATGTGTCGAGCTTTTCGAGCAGCAACATCAACATCGATGAAAAGCAAAGTGCTCCAAAGATAATAACAAGAGTTAACTTCATTTTCATACTTTGGGCCGGTATACTGCTTGCCATGTAGGCGATAGAAACCTGTGCGGGCCTTTTTCCTTCCATATTTAATTCGTCAATACGCTGATTGACCGCATCATAGGTTTCTTTAATCCTGGTAAGTTTATCCTGGAGATCACTTATACTAAGCTGTTTTCTTCCCATTTCTATAACTTCAATGTTAGCCTTGTTAAGCCTGTCCCGCATTCTTTTTTCATATTCTATATTTGTTGCCAACTGTGACTTCAGATCGGAAACATTGTACTGCTGGTTCTCAACCATAGCGTCCTTGAACTCAACGTCAAACTTCGCAATCAGCTCCTGTTTCCTCTGTTTAATGGATTT
>JAIPFN010000054.1 GCA_021736615.1 Phycisphaerae bacterium
ATTCCTAGTGGCAGATATTGCTGAAATCGAAGCAAAGGTAATTGAAATAGTAAGTGAGCAGATGGGTGTAGACAAAGGCGAGATATCGCGAGAGACATCGTTTATTAACGATCTGAATGCAGATTCTCTTGACACCGTTGAATTGGTCATGGAGTTTGAAGATGAGTTTGACATGTCTATCCCTGACGAAGAAGCTGAAAAGATTCAGACTGTCGGTGCTGCGATAGATTATATCGCAAGTATTTCAAAAGATTAATTTTTCATACGGTGAATAAGTTCCATGAGTAGAAGGCGTGTAGTCATCACAGGTTTGGGTTGTGTTACAGCACTTGCTGAATCCGCCGACGGTCTCTTCCAGGCGCTTTGCGAAGGCAAAAGCGGAGTCTCGAAGATCGAGTCATTCGATACTTCCGAGTACCCTGTCAGGATCGGCGGAGAATGCAAAGACTTTAACATTAAAGATTATTTACCATCGCGGATTTCAAAGCGGATGGATCGTTTCACCCAGATGGCCGTAGCATCCTCGATTCAGGCAGTCGCAGACAGCGGTTTGGACGTTGAAAAGGAAGACAAAAGTCGTATCGGATGTATAATCGGTACCGGCATCGGCGGTCTTCAGGAGATCGAGGACCAACACTCTCGTCTCCTGACAAAAGGCCCGAAGAAGGTCTCGCCGTTCACCGTGCCCAAGCTAATGGGCAACGCCGCCAGCGGATGCGTTTCGATACACTTCGGCTTTCAGGGCCCGAACATGTGTATCATTACCGCATGTGCAGCTGCCGGTAACGCGATAGGCGAGTCCTACTACAACATAATGTCAGGCCGAAGCGACGTCGTAGTAACAGGCGGCGCAGAAGCTGCTCTTACACCAATCGGACTTGCATCGTTCTGTGCGTTAAAGGCACTAAGCACAGACAATGACAACCCGACGGGAGCTTCCAGACCGTTCGACGCTACACGTAACGGGTTCGTATTGTCCGAAGGTTCCGGCATTCTGGTTCTGGAAGAGTACGAACACGCAAAGAAACGCGGTGCTGACATCTACTGCGAGTTTCTCGGTTATGGTGCGACAGGCGATGGATACCACATCACCGCCCCGGAACCAAACGGAATCGGAGCTGTAAGAGCAATGCAGATCGCACTGCAAAATGCCGGAGTAAGACCCGAAAAGATCGACTACATCAACGCACACGGTACAAGCACCGAGCTAAACGATGCCGCAGAGAGCAAAGCGATCAAGCAGGTAATCGGTGACTACGCCTATAAGGTTCCGGTAAGTTCGACCAAGAGTTGCCTTGGACACCTTCTCGGAGCAAGCGGCGGAGTCGAGTTGATCGCATGCGTAAAAGCGATCCAGAAGTCGCTAATCCCACCGACCATCAACCTCGAAAACGTCGACAAGGAATGCGATCCGAAAATGGACTTTGTACCAAAACAAGCAAGGTCGTCAAGAGTCAATATCGCGATGAGTAACTCATTGGGATTTGGCGGACACAACTGCTCGCTGCTAATCGGCAAGGTATGAAACCAATAATATTCAAGTAAAACTAGAAAGCTGCCGGAAACCCCGGCGGCTTTTTTTATGTAACGCCGGCATCTTGCCGGCAACATTTTAATCTTTCGCTAATTGCTAAAAAAAATATGCCATTTAACTTAAATATTTATACAGCAATGATCATCCTTCCGGTCGGTTTCTACATCATGATCAAAGGAGCCGACTTCCTCGTAGACGGTGCAGTCGCAATCTCGACAAGACTCGGCATAAGCCCTCTCATCGTCGGCCTGACGGTCGTCGCTATGGGAACCTCCGCCCCGGAGGTCGCCGCCAGCATAACAGCCGCTTTCAAAGGCAGCGGAGACATGGCTATAGGAAACGTATTCGGATCCAACATCGCAAACCTCGCACTGGTAGGCGGTCTATGCGCGATCATCCGCCCGATCAGTGTCAGGTTTACAATGTTAAAGCGTGAGATGCCGATCATGCTAATTGTCGCACTGATCCTTCTGCCGGTCCTGGCCAACAACTATCTCGGCCGCGGCGAGTCCATCTCCCTGCTTGCGGTTTTCATAGTCGTTATCGTTTTGATGGTCTTTTTCGGATTGCGCGATTCCAAAAGCAAGCCCGAGGAAGTCGAGTTGATATTGGACGAAGTGCAGGCGGCCACATCCAAAAAGCTCAAAACCGTCCCCGTGTCACTACTCTTTATTCTTATTGGTTTGGCATGCCTCGCCATCGGCGCACATCTGACGATCGAGTCGGCATCGTTCATAGGCAGAAAGATCGGTCTGACCGACGCCGTCATTGGCTGCACCATCCTTGCAATAGGAACCTCCCTGCCGGAACTGATGACAAGCCTGATCGCCGCCAGAAAGGGCCACGACGACCTGTCGCTTGGAAACATAGTCGGCTCGAACATCTTCAACACCCTGCTCGTCATCGGAGCAGCAGGCACCGTAAAACCCTTCGCCATAAGCCCAAGGTTCTCCGGCACCGACTACTGGATAATGATCGCCGTAACAGTAACATTCATCGCAGTCGCCGCGATCCACAAAAAAATCGGAAAAAAATCCGGCATACTGTTACTAGCAATGTACGCTGCATACATGATATACCTCTTCGCAATAACCAACCCGGACGCATAGGGCCGTTTCCCTCATTATACAATATGCAATAATCATTATTCATTCTCAAAATGCATAATTATTACTGGTTGCAATTAACGATTAAATGCTGTAGCATGACATTGGTATAGTTTTTATAAGGTAAAAGGACGTGAAAATATGGCTGAAAAGACAAATAATCTGGATTTAGATAGCCTGCGTAGGGAGATTTCTGATAGTGTGAAGTTTTTTTCAGAGAAGGTCATATCCTCTTTCGGAGACAATCTTCAAAGTATCACCATCTTTGGCAGCAGTCTCACCGCCGATTTCAGACCCGCACAAAGTGACATCAACACAGTTCTTGTCCTTGAAAGGCAAAGTCTTGACTCACTCGATACGCTTGCCGATATGGCAAAAGCTATGAACAAAAAATCAATCGCGGTTCCTCTATTGATGACACCTGCCTACATCGAAAGCAGCAGAGATGTTTTCGGCATAGAGTTCCTGGATTTCCAGCTGAATCATAAGACCATTTACGGAAAAGACCCGTTTGAGTCGCTGACAATTTCCAAATCCGATGTTCGCCTCCAGTGCGAGCGTGAATTAAAGGCGACACTTATCAGGCTCAGGCAGGGTTATATCGCCGCCGCGGCTAACAAGCGGCTTGTCCGTGATATTATTATCTCTGCCGCCGGCGGGCTGGTACCGTTATTGCGGGCAATGCTCTGGCTGAAAGACATAGACAGAGATGTCCTCGCCGAGCACGTATTCACAAAAGCAGCCGCTGAATTCTCTATTAATGTTGATTCATTGATAGAGGCAATAAAATGGAAGCATAGCAAAACCGCATCGCAAAAAAATGATCTTGCAACTGTTTTTGAATCGGTTTATTCAAACGTTGAGCGTTTAGCTTCCATCGTTGACGGACTTGAGGTTTAATTTATATGCGACGACAGGCTTTAAACTTAATAGCAGTAATACTGATAACCTCTGCTCCGGCGGCTCTCTGCTATGGCAAAGCCAGTCTACCCATGCCCCGCAATTACGTTGAAGATTATGCCAATGTGATAAACCAATCGCAGGAAAGCTCGCTGAATGCGATACTGAAGGAACTGGAGCAAAAGACAGGCGCTCAATACATCGTCCTGACAGTAAAAACCACCAATGGTATTCCCATCCAGCAATATTCTATTGAATTGACGGACGAGTGGAAGCTCGGGCAAAAGGGTAAGGATAACGGATTTCTGTTCGTCCTTGCCTCTACCGACAGAAAATATCAGTTCAATACCGGTTACGGGCTGGAGGGTTTTATAACAGACCGGTACTGCGGGCAGATAGGCAGAGATATTTTAGTGCCGTCCCTTAAACAAGGAAATTACAGCGAGGGAATATACCAGTCCAATTTACAAATAGTCAAAAAAATTGCCGAACAGTCCGGCGTGGTTTTAACAGGTATGCCCGAGCTTAAAGCAGTTCCATCATCCAGACGAAGTAATGCATTGCCCTGCATCTTTCCACTTTTATTTTTAGCACTGATGATCTTTGGCGGCCGCGGAGTGAGAACATTCTTTTTCGCATATCTTCTGTCCTCCAGTCTCGGCGGTTACGGAAGAAGCGGCTCCTATGGCGGCGGTGGATTCGGCGGCAGCTCAGGCGGTTTTGGCGGCGGTATGGGCGGCGGATTCGGCGGTGGTGGAGCAGGCGGCAGCTGGTAAACTCAAACTGACCGGTTAACCGAAGCAAATTTAAGGTTAGATCTAATAATTAAACACAAAATTTTGGAGATATAAAAAATGAGAAATTCTGGTAAAGTATGGGTTGTTCTGGTTATAATTCTTATTGTTGCAGTATTGTTAGGTCTGGGGATATTCAAGTGGTACATCTCCGGCTATAACAGAGCTGTCGGCCTTGAAGAAGGTTCCAAAACCGCATGGTCAAACGTAGACACTACTTTACAGCGGAGATTGGATTTAATACCTAATCTCATCGAAACAGTCAAAGGCTACGCATCCCATGAAAAGGAACTGTTCACCAGTCTTGCCGCCTCACGTGAAAAATATTTCCAGGCCGATACAAAAGCAGGCAAGATACAGGCCTCAAACGAGCTAAGCGGCCTATTGTCACGGTTGATAGTCCTTCGCGAAGCATATCCAGAGCTTAAGGCTAATCAGAATTTCCTCGCCCTGCAGGACCAGCTTGAAGGAACCGAAAACCGCATAGCGGTTGCGCGAACCAGATACAACGACGCTGCCAAACAGCTCAACGCTTATACACGTGAATTCTTCGGATCCTTTTTCTGCAACAAAGCCGGCGTAGAAAAAACCGAATACTTCGAAGCTTCCGAGAAGGCAAAAACAGAAGTACCCCAAGTAAAGTTTTAATAATGCTGTCCAGGTCTAAAACGAAATCTAAAGAATATACGTGCGTTAATGTCATTCCCGCGAAGGCGGGAATCCACGCTATTGGAGACTACTGACATGCTGTCCTTTGAACGACTTTGCAAGACACACGAGAATTACTAAGAAAGCGTATAACATAACTCAGTAGACGCAAAGAAGATTCGTTACTTAAAATAGCCTCGGCCGTAAGGCCGAAACCTCAATTCGTAATTCGTAATTCGTAATTTATAATTCTCAAACTGGCCGATAGGTCAGTTTGTATTATTCGGCAGGCAAAATGGTGATGTTAACAGCAGTCACCTCGCTGACATCGACGAACACGACCAGATCCGTGCTTTCCAGTTTGCGATTGATTCCGACTTTAGCATTGGGATAGTCTTTTCCGTTGACAAGGATTTTTGCTCCGTCTGCCTTCCAGTTTTTGATATAGAAAGCCGGGTTGATCACCGGTGATTCTTTGCTCCCTTTGAGACTTATCTTAACTGGGCCGGATTTGCCCGGCACGGTTTCAAGCTGGTAGCATCTTTCGCTTTTGTCATATCCATTAGAAACGACAGAAGAATCCACGGACAATTCAGGGGCGTAGGCCCATGAGCGTCCAAACCCGACCAGTTCTTTCATGTTCATGCTATTCATGCCGTACAAGGCATTCCAGTAAAGACGGTCTCCCTGCTCATGGATGACAGGATTGGAACACGGCGAACTGGTAGTATGGGATGGGCGGTCCAGCGTTTTGCGCCATCGCCCGTCCGAACGCGCCTGGTTGACAGGAAAATGGTTATATCCGTCTGGAACCCATCTGACATGCATACGGTTTCCCGGCTCAAAACAGATATAGGGTTTGTTCTTCGACTTAAAATTGAACTGCTGAACCGTATAGTTGTTCTGCCACTTAAACGGTTGCGGTATCGGCCCGACAGAAACGGACCTGGTATTATAATCATAATCAGCCACATACACATAATCGTTTCCAAAGAGTTCTTCATTGCTCTGGCCCGGTTGTGTTACCGGAAGTGATTCCTGAAGCTGAAGAGCCCTGCCCGTGGTGTCTTTATTCCATGACACTTTCCTTACAGCCGATCCGTCGGGATAAATCGTGTAGTACTCATCCACCCAGCACTCCCAGCCGGTTTTGGGATCAGGCAGCCATGTATGGCCGTGTGCACTGACCGGCGCATATCGCCAATGAACCAC
>JAIPFN010000055.1 GCA_021736615.1 Phycisphaerae bacterium
CCCGATTCACCCCGCGAACCTCATTAATGATTCTGCTTGATATTTGCCCAAGTACCTCAAAAGGAATATGCGAAAAATCAGCCGTCATAAAGTCCGTAGTCTCAACCGCCCGGATAGCCACAACATTCTCATAGCTCCGCTCATCGCCCATAACCCCGACAGTTCCTATCGGCAGCAAAACACACAACGCCTGCGAAATCTGCCTGTAAAGCCCGGCCGCGACGATCTCTTCGATCAAAATAGCGTCAGCTTCTTTAAGAACATCAAGCTTAGGTTTTGTAATATCGCCAATAATCCGAACAGCAAGCCCCGGCCCCGGGAAAGGATGACGCCAAACTAAATGTTCCGGCAGACCTAGAAACTCGCCAACCTTGCGAACCTCGTCTTTGAACAACTCACGAAGCGGCTCAACAAGATCAAACCCGAGCTGCTCCGGCAGCCCGCCGACATTATGATGCAGCTTAATATTCGCAGCAAGATTACCGTCCTTCGCACCCGACTCGATAACGTCAGGATAAAGCGTACCCTGCGCCAAAAAATCAGCATCTTCGATCTTGTCCGCCTCGGACTTAAACGCCTCAATAAACTCGGCACCGATGATCTTACGCTTTTTCTGCGGGTCGGTAACCCCTTCAAGCTTTTCAAGAAACTTATCCCCCCAGTCAACAACATGCAGGTCCATCTTGAAATGGCCCTTGAACATCGACTCAACTTCCTCGCGTTCATTCTTACGACACAAACCGTTATCGACAAAAATACACTTAAGCTGATTTCCGATAGCCTTATGCAAAAGCGCAGCCACAACAGAAGAATCAACCCCGCCGCTAAGCCCGCAAATAACATTCCTGTCACCAACCTGCTTGCGAACATCGGCGATAGTCTGCTCGACAAAATCAGCCATCTGCCAGTCACCGGCACAATCGCAAATGTCATAAAGAAAATTCTTCAGGATCGTATTGCCGTACGGCGTATGCGTAACCTCAGGATGAAACTGCACGCCGTAAAACTTCGACTTCGTATGTTTAACAACCGCGTAAGGACACGTATCGGTCGTCGCCAGCGCCTCAAAATCGGCACTAAGTTCATTAACCTGGTCGCCATGACTCATCCAAACAGTCGTCGCCTCGGGAACATTGGCAAGCAGCTCGTTATCGGCAGTAACGCTAAGATTCGTCCGTCCATACTCACGCGACTTAGCAGGCTTAATATCCGCCCCAAGCGTCTTACACCCAAACTGCATGCCGTAGCAAATCCCAAGCACAGGCACCCCAAGCTCAAATATCTTCGCATCGCAAGCCGGAGCACCCTCGGCATAAACACTCGCCGGCCCCCCCGAAAGGATCACGCCCTTAAGGTTCTCCGCCGCAAGTTCCGCCGCCGTAACACAAGGCTGAAATATACGCGAATAAACATTATGCTCACGCACCCGACGCGCGATAAGCTGACCATACTGACTACCAAAATCGATAATTGCAACAAGTTCGTGTGACATTTCGTTCCCGACTATAAAAATCCAATTTAAAAACCAAAACCCGCTTTAAACCCAAAAAGCAGGACATTACCTAGTTTATTGCCTAGTTTAATCAAACATTACCTAATTAAAAATCCAATCTCAGTTGCTTATCTACAGGCGGCGTAAATGTTCCTATGATCATAAATGGATTTTTACCCCTTTTATGAAAACTCTGTGTCGTGCCAAGAAAGAAATACATATCTTTCGTTAAAGCAAAATCGTCCCAATACTTCTGTTTCACTTTTTCAAGTGCTTCCTTTTCACTTCCGCCGGCTTTTAAACAGTTCCAAAAAAGTGCACCTAGCTCCCAATCTCTAATACTCAAATCACAGCTTTTGCCTTTGCTATCAATGAATTTATACCTACATACATATGGCAACTTGCGGGCCAACTTAAAATCTTCTTTAAACTCTTCCTGCTCGAAAAGCTGCCCTTGCTTCATATCTGCAATAATACTATTTAATTTCTTTTCATCCCATTCCCTACTATCTTCTTCTTTCCAGTAAAAACCTGTCACTTCCTTAGGTTTAAATAACGCCAGAGACAACTCATTTTTTTCTTTAGCAAGACATATCAATTCTTCGATAGAATCAAAACATTTCACTTTGCCTAAAATAAAACGACGTCGCTCCTGCCATTTATCTGAAGTGCCCATATGGCCTACAGTTTTAATCGCAGTGAGATCTTTGGGCCTGAAACTTTCCGGCCTGTCATCTTTTTGATTTCTTTCTAAAGGCAATTCAATCCAATTGTATTTCTTGAATTGAAGGTCATCATTCAGTCTTCTAAATGGTATTGGATAAATCCGAACCCACGAGCCATCTTCCGTGACCCCAGCCGTACAAACAAGTTCTCCATATGATGTCGATAATGCCGGATATGTCTTTACCGTTATTAAAACCTTCTCCGTTTTCATTAGAACTCTTTAAATTTAATCCCATTTTCTCCTAAAGACTTTATAGCCTTAGCAACTGACGTCCTATGGCACATGGAAGGCTGTAATTCAAAACAGGTTAAAGCGATTCGTTTCTTGCTTTGCAAGCATTGATAAAGCTCTTCAACTTTATCAGTTCGAGCAGAAAGAACATCTTTCTCGTATTCCTCAAACAACTCATCGTAATCTTTCTGGCAATTAAGGTCCTTACGAAATGAACTTTCTATCCCCAATTCCGGAATATGCTTATATTCTATCCCAAGACATTCAGCTGCATTACTAAGAGTTTTCTTGGAAAACCCGTATTTACGGCTTAAAGCATTCTTCCTGACATCACATAAAACCTTGACATCCTGCCTGATCAGTATATTTAAAAATTCCTCAAGAGTCCTGCCTTCGTACCCCAAAGTATAAAGAACTGTACTGTTATTTCTTGGTCTGAACTCATTTACTTTTCCCATTTCACTTTTTGATAAAATGCGATCAGCAATAGAACTGTTTATTGCAAAGTATGGATATTTTCTATAAACACACTTTATCAAGTCATCCCCACTTAAATCACCATATTCTTTTTTAATATTCCAGAGGCGATCTTTTTCGTCAAAGCCAATCATGTCAACAAAACTTGGATGTTTTTTTGCAACCACCCATTCATCGCAATCCTTTAAATAACCTTTGCTTATCAACTTTCGCCTGTCATCATAAGCCTGAAACGAGAAGCAACCAAATTTATAGGGCACAAAATGGTAACTTTTTTCTTCCTGAAGGCGAGTAAATAGAAAAAGATATTTCTGCAAATCAGTACTCCGCAAACTGCCTCCAAAGTACTCAAGCAATGCAAGTATTATCTTTTGACGTTTAAATATCATAAATACCTCAACTTGTATAATCCGTTATACAGAATTCATCGGTCATCTAAAACTGATAACTTTACCCATATATACATTATACCATTTTCAAAGAAAAACGGTTGTGCATAAAGGATGAAATTAAAATAATTACCCGTCTAAGTTTTCTGATCCTGAATAATTCGGTGATTCTTTCGTGATCATAATATCATGCGGATGCGATTCGCTCATCGTCGCCGCACTAACCTTAACAAACCTGCTGTCCTTGCGAAGCTCATCAATCGTCTTCGTCCCGCAGTATCCCATACCTGCCCTAATCCCGCCGACAAGCTGATAAACATAATCGCTAAGCATACCCCGATACGGCACGCGCCCTTCAACCCCTTCCGGCACAAGCTTATCCTTCTTCGCATCGCACTTTTGCCCATACCGATCCGCCGACCCTTTAACCATCGCCCCGATCGAACCCATCCCGCGATACTCCTTAAACTGCCGGCCCTTATAGATAACAAGCGCCCCCGGACTCTCATACAAACCGGCAAGCAATGACCCAAGCATCACACTAGATGCCCCCGCCGCCAGCGCCTTGGTAATATCACCAGAATTCCGAATCCCGCCGTCAGCGATAACCGGTATCCCCGCCGCGTCTGCAACCTTGACAACTTCCATAACCGCCGAAACCTGCGGCACACCCACGCCAGAGATAACCCGCGTCGTACAAATTGCCCCCGGCCCGATCCCGACCTTAACAGCATTGGCCCCCGCCGCGATTAAGTCCTTCGCCGCCGCCGCCGTCGCGATGTTACCGGCAATAATATCGATATCATATTTTTTCTTGATCGCCTTAACGGTATCGATAACATTCTGCGAATGCCCGTGAGCCGTATCGACAACGATAACATCAACCTCCGCCTTGATAAGCGCCTCAACCCGGTCATAGTTATGAACCCCCACAGCCGCCCCAACCCGCAAACGCCCCCGACTGTCACGAACAGATCGTGGGTACTGCTGATAACGGTCAATATCCCGCATAGTGATCAGTCCGGCAAGTTCAAAGCTGCCATTAACCAGCAAAAGCTTCTCAACCTTATGTTTGCGAAGTATCGCACTGGCCTTATCAAGCGTAGTAGAAGCCGGCCCCGTAACAAGATTATCCTTGGTCATCACAGTATCGATCTTAACCGAAGCATCCTCAAGAAATTTCAGATCGCGCCGGGTAAGAATACCCACAAGCTTTTTACCTTCGGTAATCGGAATACCGCTGACATTGTAAGTCGCCATAACTTCCCGCGCCTTATCGACAGTATCGTTTGGCGAAAGCGTAACAGGATCCTGGATAACCCCGTTTTCAGAACGTTTGACCTTAGCGACCTCACGTTTCTGGGCATCAACATCCAGATTTTTATGAATTATCCCGATACCCCCCTCCTGGGCCAGCGCAATTGCAAGCGCAGACTCCGTCACAGTATCCATGGCGGCCGATATTACGGGTATGTTAATCTGTATATTATTCGTCAAACGCGTCGAAGTATCAGCATCGCTCGGCACAAAATCGCTCTTAGCCGGTATCAGCAGCACGTCATCAAAAGTGATACCTTCGGCAATAATTTTGCTGCTATCCATAGTCAGCTCTCCTAATATAGTGCATAGAATCGGTAAATGACGATAATTATAGTCTAGCCGCCCCCAACGGTCAATACTTTTAATTCCCAATTCCCCCAAAGCAAAACAAAAACCCGAATCGCCAGCGCAGGGATAAAACCCAGAAAACAACCTAAAACCACAATAGTTGCATACGGCATTCCAAAAAACACCAAACCCCCAAAAAAAGCTAACAGCTAACGGCTAAAAGCTAATGGCTAAAAAAACAACGCCATTTACTCCTCAAAAAAAGCCTAATGAACCCAATGTTTTTATAAAGTTTGACGATAATACATGTGTTGGATGGGACGGCAGACAAAAGGCAATAGCCTGGTCAGCCGTGCTGAGAATTATGTTAAAGCATAAAAACCCACCATGTCTGTTCCGCATAGACGGAGCAGGCATGCCATCCACAACTAACTATGACAGTTTCAGGTTCCATTTTTTCTTTTTCGGGCAGGCCGCAATGGCCTGCCTTTTTTTTACGCCTTATGCCTTACTCTTTTACACCTTACGCCTCACACCCTAATCCACAAATTCCCTTTCGATTTGTTCCAGCGTCTTGCCCTTTGTTTCAGGCACGCAGAAGTAAATAAACACCGAACCCACTATGCACACCCCTGCGTACAGCCAGAAAGTTTTCGCCATACCGAAATACGCGTTCAGACTCGGGAAAGTATAAGCCAGCACGAAATTCGCGATCCACATCGCAAACACCGCGATAGAAGTAGCAAGCCCGCGAATCCGGTTAGGAAATATCTCCGAAAGAAGAACCCATGTAACAGGCCCGATACTCGAAGCAAAAAACGCGATCGACAAAAGCACCAGTGCTAACACATGAATCCCCTGGCTTTGTGTATAAAAACAAAAACCAAGCGCCGTATAAGAAATACCAAGCGTTATCGCCCCCAGGAATATCAGCAATTTTCGACCCAGCTTATCAATCGTCGCCATCGCGACAATCGTAAACAGAAAATTCGTCAACCCCACGATCATCAGGTTAAAAAGCACGCCGCTTACGTCATACCCAGCCGCTTTGAAAATATCATGCGCATAATTGAATATAACATTAATGCCGCACCATTGAGAAAAGATAGAGATCAAGATCCCGATGATAATAATTTTCGACATCTTCGGTTTCACCAGTTCGGCGAACTCTTTGATATGGTGGCTGTCCTTAAGCGTATCCTTAATATCGGCCAGATAAACACCGGCATATTCATCCCCGCCGATCCTCCCAAGCA
>JAIPFN010000056.1 GCA_021736615.1 Phycisphaerae bacterium
GTCACTGGAAGGTCTTAGCATTGTCAGTTTGACAGCATCGACATTTTCGACGATACCGCCCCATCCGCCGACTTTTACTAACCCGAAGATCGTAATGAGTATGGAACCTGCAAGAAGAACGATAGTCTGGATAGACTCGGTTACGACAACGGCCATGAGTCCGCCGACGATCGTATAAAGACCTGTCAGCAATGCAGTGCCGACGATACTGTACATAATTGGTATGCCAAATAAACCTTTCAATACAACGGCGCCAGTGTAAAGCGTAAAGCCGATGTGGATGAATATTGCCGATATGATCGAGAGGATCGCGAGCCAGTCGCGGCTTGCGCGGCTGTATCGTCTTTCAAGGAAATCGGGGAGAGTAGCGACTCGTGAACGGATATAAAACGGGGCAAAGAATAAGGCGAGGACTATTAGCAGAAACGGTGCCATCCACTCGAAATTACCGGCGACTAGACCGTTTTTGTAACCTTCCTCAGCGAAACCGACGAGGTGGATCGTCGAAATGTTTGTGGAAAACAGTGCAAGACCGATCATCGGCCAGCGAAGTGAGCCGCCAGCGAGAAAGTAATCCTTGCCGCCCTCTGTGCCTTTTCTGGACCGCATCCCGGCAAAGCAGCCAATGCCGACGATAGCGACTAAATAAATTATCAGAACCGCCTTGTCTATAAAATTAAGAGAATTTGCACTTGCTGCAAGTAAATCTGTAAACATTCAAAATCCTTTCCATAATGTCAAACCGGTACTTTAACTCTTAATATGCATAACTATACAAATTTGTTGGATTATTGCAATAATAGAATGTCGAAATGCGGTGAAAAACTGGGCATATACGCTCATGACAGATATAGTTGATCCAGGCATTTTCATGCTCGGGTGTGCTATGTGCCGATAAAATTATCTGTAAATCGAATAAATTAACTTTTTTAGGAGTTAGAATTATGAAAAGAATGGTGTTTGTGTCTTTATTACTGGCGGCGGTTGCTTTCAGTGTTTGCGGGTGTACTTCGGCTAAGGGCTTGACGCCTATGGAGAAAAAACAGAACATCTCCGATCTGCGTGATGAGGTTGTTGATAAACTGGCGGCCAGTGACCCGGTGATCAGGCGTAAGGTTAAAGAATCGCCTGGTTATGCAGTGTTCAGCAATGTCAGCGTCAACTTGATTCTCGCCGAGGCCGGCAATGGTTTTGGAGTGGTAGTAGATAATAAAACCGGCAAAAAGACATACATGAAAATGGGACTTGGCGGCATTGGGATCGGGCTGGGTGTTAAGGATTTTCGTCAGTTGATGATCTTTAAGACAGCGACCGCTATGAACAATTTTGTTGAAAAGGGCTGGGAAATCGGGGCACATGCCGATGCAGCAGCAACAGCAGGCGATAAAGGCGGTGAGGCAAATACCGCCGGCGACATTGCCAGTGGGGTAGAAATTTACCAGGTCACCGAAAATGGCCTTGCTCTACAGGCAACTCTCACAGCTGCGAAATACTGGAAAGACAAAGAGCTTAATTAATAGCAATTAGCTATTAGCAATAAGCTATTAGCTTTTTACAACTAAGGCCCGGAATGCATTGTTAGTACATTCCGGGCCTTTTGTTTTTATTTGAAATCCCGGAGGTGATTACCTTCTGCCGCCACGGAATCCTCTGCCCATACCGGGGCCTCTGCCCATCATCGGATGGCCTTGACCCATTCCTTGGCCTCTACCCATCATTGGACGGCTTTGGCCCATACCACGACCTCTACCCATCATTGGACGATCCTGGCCCATACCACGACCTCTACCCATCATTGGACGGCTTTGGCCCATACCACGACCTCTACCCATCATTGGACGATCCTGGCCCATACCGCGACCTCTTCCCATCATTGGACGATCCTGGCCCATACCGCGACCTCTTCCCATCATTTGTTGAGCGTTACCCTTGTCACGTGATTTACCTTTTGAATGACGGTCTTTGGTCATTTTTCGGGTTTCTTTGCCCATTGGGCATTTGTCCTGAATAGCCGGCCCACGTCGGTGCTGCATTCGGCCTTGACCTCTCATAGCGGGTCCGCCCCTGAAAGCCATTGGCGGGCCGCCGTGTCCCATTGGACCCATGCCATTACCCATTCCTGGTCCCCTGCCGCCTTTTTGGTCGCGTGGTTCGGCGATTGCGCTTACGCTGAGGAGAAAAACAGCAAGAAGTGCGACAACTGTAATCTTTAGTCCTTTGTTCTTCATTTTTCCGTTCCTTTCAAAAACAATATTAAATTTCAACAAAAAACGATCATTTCAACAGGATAGTAGAAAAAATGAGATTTAAGTTACACCCTGACGAAAAAAAAATGTGTTTGCGTAAATTTCCTGCGAAAAAGCGGAAAGAAATAGATAAACAACGAGGGTAAAGTTTTTAAGCGGGAAAAGCAGGATCAGGGCATTGCACTTCTTGGCAAATAGAATTTACCTTTTCTGATTATCGGATCGAAGGGGAACGTGCCATCCCATCTTTGTGATACTTCCAACGTCACAACATCGGAAGAGTCGTAAGAATCAACATGGCCATCGGTGAAAACTGCATTGAGTTTGACTTCCGGGGGGGGGCGGGAAATATCACCTCCCGAATAGAAATCGGAATACAAGGGATAAGATGCTGTCACTGTCGCGTTTTTAAAACTCTCACAAGAGCCATATTTTCCTATGTTTCGCCATGTGTCCGAGCCGAAATAATCGCTTAGGAGCATACGGCTCTGGTCATGACCGCCGGAAGATCTTGACGGTCCTTTGAAGACTTTTCCCTGGTCAGAAAGGAATCCTCTGTAGCCCCACCAAAAACAATATGAGCCGGTCATAGGGTCCAGCGGGTCAATACGATCAGGGTTATCCCATTGGTCGGCAGCTTCCCATGACTCATTAAGATATTTGTATTTTGTAGGAGCACTCGGGCAATGAAGTGCTTCGGGGTCTTCGATGTATCCCTTAAGGTATGCACTCATCGAGCGGTATCCGCCCTTTGACTTGCGAGGATAGTCATATTTGTCATATCCAGTCATGATTCGGGGATCGGTCCAGTTCCATTTACTAGTATCCGGAGTTTGACCAACCGGAGGGACAAGACCAACTGACGCAATGGAATGAGGGTATCTGTCGGAGTTGTCATTGGCAAAGATATTCAGGCTGGTGGCAATGTTGCGTTTATTGGAATTGGCTTTAATAGTGGTAGCCTTTTGGCGGGCTAAATCTAAAGCAGGAGCTATTATTGCAATAAGCAATGAAATGATGGCTACAACTACAAGCAGTTCAATGAGCGTAAAAGCCCCCCGTGCCTTCGCGCATTGTGAAAGATTAAGATCCATCTTATTAAATTTATCTACCCTAAACTCCATAAGTATGTCTCAAAAACAGCTTTCTGATATATAGTTAAAAGCTATTCAACCCTTTAAGTATATCACCCTTTATTCATTTGTCAACCTATTTAACTAAATAAAAATTTGTTATTGTCGATATACAATACTGCCCTACAGTTCAATCCTGAAAAATTCCCGGATTATCCGCTGTTCGGTAAAGTCGTAGGCTATATACAAAGGACCTGAGCCTTTTGCGAAAATTGCTATTATTTTTTGAGAGGGTAATCCATAATCTTCAAACAAAGCCAAAACATCATTTTTACCGCGGTTTGGGAAATCTTCAAGGGTTAAATCGGAATTTATGAGAACTGAAGCCAGCGATCCCCTGACCGGTGTCAATTCAGTCGAATCTTCAAGCTCATAAGGCGTTCCGGATACCATCGACTGCATAAACAAGGGTTTGTAATTTTCTGATTGTGCCGGAAGGGTTTGCAGTTGGTTAGGGTCCTGCACAGAATATAAAACCCCGCCAAGATAAAAGCGGTTTTCGACCTGCTTGACAAGACCTTCGGAGGTATGATGGGTATTAGTAAACTCCCATACTTTTATGCCGTTTACGACAAAGGTGTCAGTTACTAAAAGAACGAATCCAATTCCTTCGACAACATCCGATTCCCACCTCGAGTAAAGGTCCATAGGCCAGTATTCTGTTAAGCTTATGTTCCTGGCCCATTCGTTCATTTTGCCCCACTCAGAAGCAAATAGGGAGAAATCGTACAAATTGACATAGCTGTCTCTGCTCAGATCTGCTGGAAGAAATAAATCCGACTCGAGCCATTGTCCGGCAATTACGAAAAGATCATTTCCGTTAACAAACCCGTCATTGTTTATGTCGGCTAAAAAAGCGTGGCCATGCGGGGCCATGCTGGCCGTTGCGGTACCTCCATAAGCTCCCATGTTGACACGTATATTGGCAGCCCATTGATTTTCAGGGTCAAGGGAGATTGTTAGAGGTTCTGAATTAAGGCCATAAGACGGGATGCCGGCATCGATACATCTACTGGTGCCATCGTCATCAAAATACCAGTTTGATCCGTGCATTGGAGATTCGCTCCATCGCCAACCGGAACTCTTTAGGTGGTAATCACCACTCACAAAAATGTCGTCGTTGGGATCATTTGGCGTGAAGTTGTCGTCGACTTCGGCGGGCCGGACAAACATCGGATCGGTACTGATATTACCTAATCCGGGCAATAACTGTTGACTGCAGCAATAACTGACATCGCATCCGGCGACATCCCCATTTGTATTGTTCCAGAAAATGCAATTGTAAATATTCGGCTTAGAACTCTCGTGAGCAGTAATTCCAAAATCATTGTTGGCAACGGTAATGTTTCTTATCGTGGGGGTGCCGGCTAAGCAGAATATAGCTGTGCCGCAGTTTTCAATAATAAAGTTCTGCATTATGGTGTCTTTACCGTCGCCGGCGGTAAATGAAACAGCGATAACACCGGGAGTCTGTATGACCGGGGGGTCTGTTACGGCCTGAAGTGTCAGGGGTTTGCCGATGAAAGAAAAAGATTCGTTATATGTCCCCGGGTAAACCGCAACGATCTCGTTGGGACGAGCGGTACTTATTGCCTTTGTTATAGTAGCAAAAGCACTTTCCTTATTCAGTCCGGGGTTGCTGTCATTTCCGTCTACATCGACATAGTAAGTTGTAATCCCGGCAGGGGTAACGGCCATATCGTCGATCCAGAGCTGCTCGCCGCCGACCTTGAAAGAATATATTGTCCCTGTCAGCTCCAGTTGTCCCTGGTTAGGGTCGTTTAAGGTAACAGAAACCGCAGCACCACCGACAGTAATATCATTGAGTTGTTGGAAATCATCGAAATAAACCATCTCGCCGTTTACATAAAGGTTTAGATTTGTTTTGCCCTGATAGAATGAAAATCCGAGACTGTCAACCGAGGCCCCAAAATCAAAGTCGAGGTTTAAGTTTTTAATCTCACCGAGTTCAATACCCGAACCGCCGGCAATATTGGTTTCTGAAATATTTACGAATTGATTGGGGTCGTCACTTGTCCCGGAATACTCCCCCATAAGTTCAACGGTGACCTGGGCTATTGATGTTGTGAATTTATCGCCATCAGTATAAACGGTGCCTTCGGTGAGATCTTCGAAATCAATAATTTCCAAACTATCCGGCGGGTCGTCGGCGCGCAGCTCAGGGCATTGTGCAATTACAAGAATTGCGATAATAGAAATGATATAAACAAACAGCCTACTCAAATCTTCACCCTTTGAAAGTAATTCTAGTCAGCAAGCTTGCCTTCTGCAAGTTGTGACAGCCACGATATACCCATCGCGTCATGCTGGAATCTCCTTGATCGCTCAGGCACCGGCTCTTTGAATTCAAGAGTGGACATGTCGGCCTGCTGGAGATATGAGAATTCCAATGAGCCTACAGTTTCCGAGTCGCCATCTGAATTATTAATAAATTCGATCTTTTCAATAAGGTCCCTTTCCATATCTACGGTATAAACCGCAGTGGTCTGACCATAAAGAACGGATACATCCGCTTTAACTTGACCGGCAGTGTAATTTGTCTCAAACATAATTTGCTTTTCAGCAGCATCGCGTCTAATAGTGTCGATAGTATGGAGCCCCATCCACGGCCTTGAAAGGCCCTTAAAGAAGGAGCCTGCGGGGTAAGTTGCGATTTTTCCACTATCTGCACTAACAATAATGGCCCCGGTGCTTGCGACAAAAATGTACTGAAGTCCCCGGGGAGATTCTATCTTTAGCTTTAGCCA
>JAIPFN010000057.1 GCA_021736615.1 Phycisphaerae bacterium
ACGCGTTTTTCCTGTTAATCACTCTAAGCTCTCGTTTTTGACAGGACAACAGAATGATTATAAAATCTTCCTTCTTGATTTTTGCTCCTTTTTTAAAAAAGCAAAACACCCAAACCTGCCAAAAGTTGTAAGCCTGTGACCAAAAACACCCACTGACATTTTTTAATCTATCTTTTATCCTGTCATCCTGTCAAAAAACTCCGTAAAGGCTTACAAAAAAAGGCACAGGTCTAAAAATTAAACCCGTACCTTTGATTGTTTAATGCGCCTATGTCGGCGATGCTATGGCCTAACGCAGCTTCGGCACAACCGTTGGTCTTGGTTTAATTAGCTGAATAGGTGTTCTCGGCCGCGTGCCATTGCCGGTATTAACTTCCGGTTTTTCTTGAAGCAGCAATTCAATTGACTTTTTAAGACTTTCGATCTTGTCAAACAG
This sequence comes from Phycisphaerae bacterium, assembly GCA_021736615.1. The sequence continues at coordinate 437 of JAIPFN010000057.1, forward strand.
TTCTTTTCTCGCCATTATCTGCTCATGAATTCCCTGTTCCAGTATTATTTTAGATCTCATTACATCTCTTCTTTTCCACGCCGGAAGATCAGGGTTTTCGAGCATTTCTTCCAACGCTTGTATTGCCGCAGTTTCCGGAGCGATAGAAATATTGATTTTTCTGATTGCCATTTTCTTCATGGCGATAGCCTTACGGATATTTTTGATGGCAGTTTCCAGCGGGGTGTCAACCCAGTACGAAACATATATCCCTTTTTGAGCCGGATCCATTTCCTTGGAACCGCGGTAAAAATACAAAGCTTTGCCGTCAGGGGTAATGCACGGCTGCAGGCTTTTGGTTCCCGGCATGTTAATAATATCGCTCAACTCTTTAAAATCGCCAAAAGGCTCATCCAAAGAATCCCGCCTGCCTTTCCAGATACTAAAAGAACCGTCATCATTTGCGACCTCAAAATATACATCAAGCCCATTCGCCGACAGATATGGGGCGTTAGCGCCAATCTCATCTAATTCCGTCATAGGACGAATATCACTAAAATCATCTTCAACAGAAGAACGAGATGCGGTGAAGATGGTCGGCACTACATTCTGGTAATCCTCAGGCTGTGCTGTCCACATAATATTGAGTTCATCTGACGTTAAGCTTACCGAGCTTAAGTAGGTGTGCGACTGCTGTAATTCAAAGTGGTTTTTAGTCTGTTGCCAAGGTTGGCTTGAGTTTTCGCGTACAGCCATTGAGATCACGCGTTCCCATCCTGGGAGTCCTAAGATGTCGTAATCAGACCAACAGTTATACATACGATGAGAATCTTCAGAGAGCCATACCCCATAAATCAACTCACCGTCCATGTTTCCAATTTCAGAAACCGCACGTTTTTGTCCATAAAGGCCGGTTTCTTCATTTTTTTGAGCTTCCCAAAGATTCGATACACCACCGACTTTTCCGACAAAGTAGACGATGCTTCCATCACTCGAAACCCTTGGCCGTGTAGCCGCAAACTCAGGACCGTTTAGTTCGCCCAGATGCATCGGTTCCGTCCACGCCGAATACGCCGAAACACACATAAATAGTACAAAAACTGCCGCCACAATCCCAACTCGCTTTTTTGACACCATTGTAAATCTCCTTAATTTAAAGTAAATTGCTATATCGCAACTAGTTTAAGGAGTGTTGCAGGATTTGTCAAGGTGTATTGTTACTTTTTTTAAAAAAAACTAGCAAAATAGATCGTGTACGACAATGGTCTACAGAGATGCCTTTCTGTAGACCATTTTTATATACATAGGCTTATAGTGGAATCTTTAAAACCTTGTTTACCTTTCTGAGAACAGGCATCAGGTTTAGTGTCAATTTCGGAGAAATTGTCAGAATATATAAGGCTAGTTTATACCCTCCAGGTAACAAAAAACCCAATTCTTTCAAGATAGGGCGGATTTGAAATGCTCTTTCGTCTTCCCATGACCAATGTATCCACATTTTCGTAATAGTCCGGGCAACGCTTTCAAAGACGTCCAAGCGACCCATTTCGCTAGCTAGCACCAGGTGTCGCTTTATTAGTTCAATAACTACCTCCGGCTGGTTATGCGTTTTTACAAGGCTTCCGGTGACTCCCCGATGGTAAACTGCAAGGGGTGTGGTCAAATAACCGATTCTGGGATGACGATAGGCAATTCGGAACCACAGGTCTTCATCGTCCATCCGGATTTGCTCGGGACGGAAAAGACCTGCCTCAAAAAGGACATCTCTGCGGATCAACATTGTATTCATATTGCCGCAAGTTCCTGCTTTGTAGGAGTCGAAATAATCGTTATAATATTCGAGGCCCGACAAAATATTCTCGCTTCGTCCCTGATCGACAATGGTCCTGGTATGTTCTTCATCGCAGAAGCATTTAAAATAATTCGATGTTGCCCATACCAAATCGGGATTGTTTTTTAGATGCTCTGTTTGCAGTTGGAGTCGTTCGGCTATCAGTTCATCGTCAGCATCAAGAAAGGCGATCCACTCGCTTTTTGCTGCTTTGATCCCAGTATTGCGTGCGATACCGGGGCCGCTGTTTTCCTGTTTGATCAAGATTACCTTATCGCCAAAAGACCGAACAACTTCCACAGTATTGTCTGTTGAACCGTCATCGACAACGATTATCTCATTGGGCTGGCGGGTTTGCGCCAATACGCTTTCGATGGCTCTCGTGATGTATTTCTCCGCATTATAAGCCGGTATCACAATGCTAATTGTCAGGTCGTTATCATATGTCATTGTTATCTCAAAATCCCTTTTCTTGCGTTTGTACTCACTTATCCCTGCAAAACCTTTTCCGCAGCCATTCCCTTACCGGTGGCCCGACCAGGCACTTGAAATTAACCCAGTGCCGCAGCCATCGGCTGCATAATATTTCCACGCATAACCGCAGGTAGAGAGCTTTGAATTGTCGCATTTGTGGGAAGTGTTCTTTTAAATAGAGGGCGTCGGTTTTGTTGCCGCTTCTCGCTAGAAAATGCGCCACACGCAATGCATGCCACGCCAACACTTTTTCGCCAAAATTCTTCATATCCTGCGGCAGGAATCTAAGGATTATATCGGGTTTTTTAAGACATATATCCATAGGGCGGTCTTCGACGTTGGCCAGATCGCTGTCCTGCCGGTTATGCCGGACAGCGGCAGGGCCTATGATCGCAAACTTTTTACAGAAAATCAGCTTGGCAAAAAAAACGGTATCCTCACCAAGCAAACATTTCTCATCGTCATAAAAACCGCCGCATTCCAGCGCGTCCGATGTCCGAACGATTGTATTCCACGCGAGACAGAAAAACAAGTGGCTCAAAACATCCCTGGGTTCACTGTTATCATTAAATTCATAAACGCCCGGCCTGACATTCCGGTCTGCCCAGACCGCTGTCATATCTTTACCTTCCGGCCATTGCTCGTACATCGCCGAAACCATAGCCACGTCTTGCCCGTCGAATGCTTTAAGCGAATTTTCCAAATACCATGGGTACCACTCATCGTCGGCGTCTAGAAACGCGACATACCCGGCAGTCGCCGCTTTGATCCCCGTATTCCTCGCAGGCCCCGGCCCCTGATTTTCCTGTTCGATGATTTCAATTCTGCCGTCGGTAAATTCCCGCACCAGCGACAAACTGCCGTCCGTCGACCCGTCATTGACAATGATCAAACGCCAGTCCTGAAATGTCTGCTCCAGGATCGATTTGATCGTACGCGCAACAGTCCTCTCCTTATTGTACAAGGGTATGATAATATCGACTGTTGCCGTTGAGTTAGTTATTTCAAATCTCCTTTAGAGTTTTTTCAGCCGCATCACCACATCGGCGATACGGTTTGTCACGGGCGGCCAAATCAGCCGAAAACGCATCTCTCTTTTAAATCGCTCCGACAAAAAATCGCCGAACCTGTCCAGCAATATTTTCACGTCGGCAAAACGCTTTTCCACAAACAGTTGCCGCACCCACACACCTAGCATATGCGTAACACACGGTTCAAACGCCTCTCTGCGGCCATACTTTGCCGACAACTCAAGGTGGCGGTCGATCAACCCTGCCATAAAGTCAACCTCGTCGTTTACCTTGGTAGAACTGCCCGGCGTGTCCATGTGATAAACCGCCAGCGGTTCGGCCAGATACCCGACCTTCGGGTATTGATACGCGATCCGGTACCACAGATCGTTGTCCTGGGCGCGTTTCATGCCCGGTTCAAACAAAGCTGCCTTGTCAAAAACATCCCGATCGATCATCAATGTACACGTCCATGCGTGCCCGTGATTTACGTATGCTTCCAGGTAGTCCTCAAAATATTCTCGCCATCCGAGCAGCCTCTCAAGTGCTTCGCTGCCATGGGCCTGGGTACGTTTTTCGCTGCCGGGAAGATCTAAATAAAAATTCGAATACGTCCATTTCAAATCGTCGTTTCTTAGCAGGTGTTCGGTTTGCAGTTCAAGCTTTTCACCGCACCACTCGTCGTCACCGTCAAGAAAAGCGATCCAGTTTCCGCTCGCCGCCTCTATCCCTGTATTACGCGCAACACTAACCCCGGAATTTTCCTGGTAAATATACCGAACCTTATCGCCATAGGCCTTTACAACCTCGGCGGTCGCATCCGTTGAACCGTCATCGACAACGATTATCTCGTCGGCGGGGCGGCTCTGCTTTAAAATGCTGTCAATTGCCCGCGCAATATGCTTCTCGGCATTATAAGCCGGCACAACAGCACTAACACGCGAATTGCATTTTTCTGCCTCTGTCATCTGTTCCTGCAAACAATGGTAGGGTGGGCCGTGCCCACGCTGATTCTGTTACGCTCGATCAAGTCAGTATAATATTCAGTGCGTCGTTAAACAGCAGCCAACCGAAAAGTGCCAGAATAAAAACTACCCCCGCATAGCTGATTATCCCCTGCACCTTCTGACTAAGCGGCGATCCTTTGATCTTTTCGATTATCAGCAGAACGATAACACCGCCGTCGACAACCGGAAGCGGCAGAAGGTTCATAACCGCGATACACGAACTGATCAGCCCGAGGAAATAAATGTAGAATACTATCGAACCGGACACGATCGTATAGCTCATCGTAACGATACCCAGAGGCCCCGAAAGCGTCGTCGGACTAACCGCTCCGCTAAACAAACGCTTTAAAGTCATCAGCGTCTGCGTGATGAACTGGGAAGTCTTCCGTATACCCATCCCGATAGCGTCGATAGGCCCGGTCGCTTTAAAAGTCTCTCGCAATCCCGCAAACGGTATCGCATCTTCAAAATCAGCTTTTGCCGTGATATAATTATCGTGGCCCGTCGGGATATTCAAAAGTGCATTGCCTGCCACTTCGTCGCTTACCCGGTAGTCAATGCTTATCCGCTTGCCCTGGTTCTTACGGATAATCCGCATCACGTCAAAAAAGTTCGCGACCTTTTCTCCGTCGACAGCGGTGATAAGTGCTCCCGAAGGTATTTCAAGCTGGGTCGGTCCTTTGGCAGCAATCGTCTTTGCAACGATAGGTACCGATGCGTCAAGCACCGGGTAGATTCCGACAGTTACAGGCCCGTCGCCGTTTCGCGTGTACTGTTGTCTCGGAGTTACCACCACTTCTTCCTGGTGCTCTTTACCGCTTTCATCTTTGCGAAGCACGAGCATTTTCATTTCTTTGTCTTTATGCTCAGCGGTAACAGCGCGAAGTTCTGTATAAGTCGGATAATCCGTCTCGCCGATCTTTACGATAATGTCGTCTTTTTTCAGTAACGGCGGTTCGATTATCTGCTTATTGATATTCCTCCGCCACCACAATTGTAATTTGCCTTTCCACCCGGCAGGTTTGGTATTGTCGTTCACATAGTTGATCTTAAGCCTTGGAACCATCGAATAGATATGAGCCGCATCATGACCGGTCTCAAAGTTCAAGTTGTCGGGCTTGAGGAACAGGGGGATGTCGTTTTCGCCTGTTGTCTTTTCACCGGTGACTGGGTCTGTCCGCTCATATTTAAGTGTAGCTGCCGGTTTGGACGACTTCGATACAAGCTCTTGCATCTGTCGCGAGTTTTCAACCGGTGTTCCGTTTATTGCGACAATTTTATCGCCGGCGATAAATCCCACATCAACCGGTTTGCAGTCTTCGTCCAGGCCTATGCCGGCGATATTGAGTGTGC
>JAIPFN010000058.1 GCA_021736615.1 Phycisphaerae bacterium
GTACAATCTCGGGTCGTGTTCTTTTAGTTCGGCGGCTACGAAGGGGTAGAAGTCGTTGCGGTAGAAATATGCCTCTGTGCCCTCGGCGAAATATTCCTTGCAGTCGGTCGCGGCGTAATGACGAACTCTTTTGCCTGTATAGAGCAAGTTGTTGTCGTAAAGCTTTTCGGCCATAGCCGCTTCATACGCCTTGATAATCCTGGGATCATCGAAACCCAGCACCTGGTCGTGATACGAGTGGGCCAGTTCGTGCAGGATAACTGCCGGATGCTTGATCATCTGCCCCCTGCTGAGCAGGCTTTTGCAGCGGGTAACATGAACCTGTTTGACCAGGCGCGGGTCATGGCCGTTATTCTTTAGCCAATCGGCACCGGGATGATACTGCATGTTCCCAAGCGTCGGATGATTATACTCTATCCATATCTCGAGATTGCGCATTTCCCTGAGCTGTTTTTCCGGCACAAGAATCGCGATCCTCTGAAGATGATTGGCAAGCATCTTTAGCGAGTCGGCCCCTTCGCCGGCATGTTCGCCTTCGAGCATTTGCGGATCGACGTTTACCGTCCAGCCTTCGATCTGTTTAACGACCGGGTCAAACCGAACAGCCTCTACATTTTTCCCGGTAACAGCCGGCGTTTTAGAAACGGAATCGGCAAGGGCGGGCTTTGAATCGGCCTGGGAATTGACGGCGTCATTACAGCCGGAGATCAAGAGAGACATTACAGCAAGAAAAAAACAAAACGTCTGGATACCTTTAGAGAACATCATAAAATAACCCTGAATAATAGTTTCAGCATCTAATCCTTTAAGCAAAGCCAACGCTGACATCGCCCACAAAGGAACAAAAACCATATTATCATAAAACAGTTTATTTTACAATGACTAATTCCCCCAACTTACAACTGACGACTCACGACTTACGAACCTTAACATCGATGTACCTTACCCCCCACTCTAATGCAGCCTGATGCGTATGGAAGAATACGTCTAGCTTATTCCCTTTTATCGCCCCGCCGCGGTCGAATACTTTTGCCGGCTTTGAAGCGTTGTAGCCTTCGATCAGCATCTCCGTACCAAACGGGAACCGGCTGTCAGCAGCGACAAAGCAGTCTCCCGGCTCGATCACATGTCCGTTAGAAGTCACCCCGTCTGCCCACTCTCCGCAGCATTTCTCGCACGGGCAATACGCCGTCACCCTCATAGATATCGTCACCCACCCGTCATCTGACGGCTCTTGACCAGCGACCGCGGTAACGGATGTAACGATAGCGACAGCAATAGCTGCCACGATAAAAGTCTTGCGAAATACTGGAAAATCGCTGCTGAAATAACTTCTGCTTTTCATCACTAAAGCCCCCCGGCTGAACAAAATAACGAATATCAATTAAGCTGTGATTATAGCATATAAACCCCGAAAAAGCAACCGAAACACCCCATAGAATGCCATATTTCGGATTCTAAGGCCTGTCGAGGCGCACCCCGTGAAGTTATGGGACCCTGGCGGATTATTTTTTGGATAATGTACTGTCGGCATCTTTGCCCGCAGAACAATTACGAATATCAAAAAAAAAGCCCACCGAAAACCAGTGAGCTTTTTTTTGTTATAAAAAACTTTAAGAAAGGAAATTATTCGTAATCGTCACGGTCCATCGAGTCTTTCCACATTTCCATGTTATCGATGTATGTCGAAGTTCCCCTGGCTACAGATTCGAGCGGATTCTCAACTCTATGAACGGTCAGGCCGGTTGCGTTCGCTATAACGGTATCCATGCCACGCAGCAGCGATCCGCCGCCGCAGAGATGTATTCCGTTTTCGATCAGGTCGGCTGCAAGTTCCGGATCGGCTTTTTCGAGCGTTTCGATAACCGCGTCGATGATCGCCCCGACAGGCTCCTGCAATGCACGTCGAATTTCTTCGCTGGTGATTATCACCTTTCGCGGCAGTCCCACGATAGAGTCGCGGCCTGCGACTTCCATTGTCATTTCCTGCTCGAGTTTTGACGCAGAGCCTATCGCAATCTTAACGCGTTCAGCCGATGCCTCGCCGATGAGCAGGTTGTATGTTTTCTTTAGATGGTGGACTATCGCATCGTCCATAGCATCTCCGCCGACTCGCTCGGACTTGCACGAAGCGATGTCCGACAGCGACATTATGGCTATTTCAGCAGTTCCGCCGCCAATGTCGATTATCATCGAAGCGGTCGGATTGGCTATCGGAAGACCGGATCCGATTCCTGCTGCCATTGGTTCGTCGACGAGAAATACCTTGCGTGCGCCCGCACGTTCGGCACTTTCTATGACTGCCCGACGTTCGACTTCGGTTATCCCGCTGGGCACTGCAATGACGACGCGGGGCCGGGAAAGGATCGACAGTTTTGATACCTGTACTTTTTTGATGAAGTATTCAAGCATCGCTTCGGTGACGCGGAAGTCACTGATAACACCATGCTTAAGCGGTCGTATCGCCCTGATAGAGCCGGGAGTTTTGCCGATCATTTCACATGCTACCGAGCCGACAGCTGTGCCGTTATTGAGAACCTCGTTGGTATCCCTGTTGATCGCAACGACAGAAGGCTCGCGAAGAACAATACCCTTACCGCGAACGCTAACCAGCGTATTGCAGGTACCAAGGTCGATACCAATATCAGTCGTGAAACACCCACTGACCATATCAGTGATGGAATCAGCAAACTTCTTAAGCCCATTAAACATTACATACTCCTTTATTTACAAAATCAAACTGCCCCAGGACAGTTTGTCTGTCACCGTAAGCCCTTACAGCAAAATAATCATAGAATCTGTTTTTATCAAATAGCCTCGCCAAAGGTGAATCAAATAGCTGATCGCTGATCGCTAATGGCTAATCGCTCTTTCAAACAATCGTCACAAACCGCACAACCCACAACATCCGTATAATAAATAAAACCGCCAAAGACAAATCAGCCAATCCGGACGGTTATTTTAGGACCAAAAAAAACAACACGTCCCATAAACAGCAAAACACGACAATGCGGGTTGCTTATAAACGAAAACCCTCCTTGTATTTCAGCTTAATTTCATCATAAACCCCAAGAAAACCTGTTTTTTTTGTAACATTCCGCGTATAATCGTGTCTGTATTATAGCGAATGCTTTTTTTTGAGGTTAATAATGCAATACCGTTCTATTTTCAATTGGAGTGCGAAATGAAAACTTGTCCTTATTGTTTTTCTGAGATTGTCGAGCAGGCCCTTAAGTGTAAGCATTGCGGGGAATGGGTAACCGACAAACCGGCATCTTCGAGCAGCAGACCCACCTCAGCCGAGTTCAAAACCACCATCTCCTCAAATTCAACCTCCGACCACAAGGGTTTCTTCGAAAGCGACAATCTCGACAACACACTCAACGAAGGCATCAAAATGTATGCCGCATACAAGATCATCGGCATGATCGTCGGGGCAATAATATTTCTGATTTTCCTCTTCGCAGTCTTCATACCTGCCTTCAATAAAACCAGCGATCCGTTCAATCACATCAAGAATAGTCCGGATTTTAAAGACGTTAGATGGCATAAGACCAAATAAAGGAAATAAATGAGCAAAGCAGCAAACCGCTAAGAACGCCTTTCGCTTTACTCCTTACTCCCATCAAAACCGCCTGACAAGCATCAGCCCCGTCGCCGGCTCTCCTGTTTCAAGCACCGTCAAAGGCGCAAGATCAAAACCCGCGATCCTCGCCGCTTCGTCCTTGCCAGCTACGTGATGGCCGACCAGATACCCGAGTACTCCGCCAAACAGCACATCGCTAGCCCAATGGTCTCCCGAGTCCATCATCCGGTATCCGACGAAACTGGCCCCAATATATGCCGGTATGCCGACCTCCGGCCCGTAGAACTCATCCAGCACCGCCGCGACCGTAAACGAACTTGAAGTATGCCCGCTCGGCCAGGCCAGACTTTTTCCGTTAGGGCAGTTATTACCGCGTATTATTTTTAGCCCAAGCGTCGAAGCCCCTGTCACCGACAAAGCCTTGATCATAGTCCACGACCGGTCCTTGTTAAACTCATCACCGGCGTTAGCCGACGCCAGATACCACAAACCAGACGCTGCAAAATGCAGCCCAGGCCCGCCAAGGTAGTCCGTTATCTTATCGACGTCATGATTAAGGTTCCCGCGATTTTCAAAATTCCTTGCCACCTGCGCATCGGCCCCGCTGTTGTGCATCACGACGCTTCCGGCACCTGCCGCCAGCAAAAGAAAACTATTGCCCGGCTTTAAAGCCACCTCGGGAGTTTCCTCGATAACAACTTCAGGTAACGTCCAGATATCATTCCAGAGAGACTTAACCGGCCCGACAGATTCTGTTGAAGCAGCCGCTTCAGACTTAACAGGCTCGACGGATTTGGCATTGAAATCAACACGCTCAGCATTAAGCTGGCCCGAAGTTTCAGTAGTAACCTTCTGCTCAGCAGGAACACAACCGGCCATCAAAACCAAAGCAGCCAAAACCAACACCGAAAAAAAACATTTAGTATTCAATTAAACTCTCCCAAAAATAAAACAACCTCGGCCGAAAGGCCGAATCCTCAATTCGTAATTAGTAATTCGTAATTCGTAATTATCAAACTGGCCGCAAGGTCAGTTTGATTTAAGCGGTGCCGTCAAAACAACCACTGTACCCTGCCCAGCCACAGACTTTACTTCAGCATTGCCGCCTAATTGACTTAAATTCTCATGTATACTAAACAGGCCAAAGCCTTTTGTCAAATCAGAACCGCTGTCATTTTCGGCCATGTCAAAACCGACGCCGTCATCTTCAACGACAATCTTTATCGTATCGCCCTCTCTGTACATGGATACTTTAATATTTTCCGCGCGGGCATGCTTGATGGTATTTGTCAGCAATTCCCGCACCGACCTGTACATCTGAACCTGCACATCCTCCTCCAGCGGCTTTGGCAATTCGTCATCTTTAAACTCGGTACTGACTCCATGTTTGGCTTCAATTTCATCGGTAAGATATCCTCTTATCGCTTCCTCTAAACCAAACGCATACAAAACCGGGGAACTAAGGTCAAACGCCTGTACACGTGTCTTTTCTATTAATTCACTGATATACTTCTTAAACCCGTCAACGTCCAAAGTAACCTGGCCTGCTTTAATCTCGTTCTGCAACACTGTCAATCTCATATTTACCGCGATAAGCGCCTGCGTAATCTCATCGTGTATCCAGGTCGCAATACGCTTTCTTTCCTGTTCTTCGGCTAACGATAACTGACAGGTCAGGGCTTTAAGTTGCTTTTGATATTCGATAAGTTTTTCCTCAACCTCCTTGCGGTCTGTGATGTCACTCGCTACAGTAGTAAAGTGAGGTTCCCCTCCAATGTCAATCTTGTCGATACCCAGAAGCATCCAACGCTTTTTGCCTGCTTTGGTTCGTACCGGAACCTCATACCCCTTGCCACGGCGATCCTCCTCTGCCAATTTTAAAATAGCTGATCGGTCAAACGGAGAATCCCACAAGCCCAGTTCCATGGTACTATGACCCAGGAGCTCTTGACGGTCATAACCGAACATTTGTGCAAAAGCCGCGTTCGCCTCCACAATGCATCCGTCTTTCGACCTGGTGATGGTCATCAGATCCGGAGAGGCTTCGAAGGCTGTCGCAAATTTCATCTCGCTATCTCGCAGAGCCTCCATTACTTGTTTACGCTCGGTAATGTCTCTGCCGACCCCGATAATCTCAACAACTTTCTTTTCGTCATCTAATATCCCCGTATCTGCCCACTCAAACCATCGCCACCCGTTGGCAGTCATTACCCGCTGCTGCATTGTAGCATGATAAGGAAAACGATAAATCTTTTCCATTTCTTTTAAAGTGCTTTCAAGATCGTCTTCATGAACCATCGGCATAAATGTATTGCCAAGAAGTTCTTCTTCGGTCTTACCAAAAACTTCGCAGTACGAAGGACTGACAAACAGGAACCGGCCTTCAACGTCTACTTTCACAACAAGATCTGTTTGATTGTTAAGCAGCAACCTGTATTTCTCCTCGCTTTCACGAAGTTTAGCGGTTCGTTCGTAAACCAGTTCCTCAAGGTGGTCGCG
>JAIPFN010000059.1 GCA_021736615.1 Phycisphaerae bacterium
GTATTGGAATGTTGTTTCCGGCTGCATGGCGACGACAAGCGGTTCGAAATTTTCGCCTGCAGCGATATCAAGGCTCGATATAAGGTCCGAGACGAATGTAGCGATTCCGCACTGGTTAGGTAGAAATGAAGATATAAACCCAACCTTTTTAGATGTTTTTTTAGGCATTTAGTTTCTCCTGTAACTCTAGCTCTTCAAATCTTAATCTATATCATTCTATTGGTTAAAGTGTGGGGGTCAAGTAAAAAATTAAATCAGATTTTATATGTCATGTATTTGTAAAGGTTTTATTGTAAATATACGGTTTTAAGCGACGAAAGTTGGACTATAAATATTTTTCTTTTTTTGAGAGATAACATTGACACGGAAGGATCAATCCCTTATACTATAGTTGTTTAATAGAGTTATAGGAGTATTTTAAAATGAAGTTATCTACTAGAAGCAGATATGGATTGCGGGCGGTTCTGGAACTTGCTATTGAGTATGGCGGTAAACCGATGCAGATAAGCGTCATTGCTGAGCGGCAAGATATATCAAATAAGTATCTTGAACAGCTTATGTCCACTTTGAAGTCTTATGGGCTTGTTCGCAGTATTCGCGGGCCGAAAGGGGGCTATCTCCTTGCAAAGGCACCTGTTGACGTCAAGTTAAGCGATGTTTTTGCGGCTCTTGAAGGTCCAATGGTCACGGTCGAGTGTGTCGATCACCCGGAGTTTTGTGTTCGATGTACCGATTGTGTTACTCGTCAGGTCTGGGCTGACTTGCAGGCGGCTATGCTGGGTGTTCTTGAGTCTCAGACCCTACAGGACCTTGTCGAAAAGGCGAATAAGGGCGATAAAGCTACAAATTATCAGATTTAGCTTGCAAGCCATAAGGCGTAATTCGCTCAGGTTTTAAACTTTTAGATTTTGAAAGGGGGCTAGCTATGAGCAATATTCATCAAAGCATACTGGACACAATAGGGTCTACTCCGCTTGTTCGTATAAACAAGCTTGGCAGCGGCAAAGCCGTTATACTTGCCAAGATCGAATCATTTAATCCCGGCGGCAGTATTAAAGATCGTATCGCCAAGTCCATGATAGAGGCAGCTGAAGAGGCGGGCCTTATCAATTCTGAGACGCAGATCGTCGAGCCAACCAGCGGAAATACCGGTATCGGCCTTGCGCTTGTTTGTGCCGCGAAGGGTTATCATCTGACGTTGACGATGCCTGAGTCTATGAGCGTAGAGCGTCGTCGTCTTTTGCAAATACTTGGTGCAGACATAGTTTTAACGCCGGCTGAACTTGGTATGAAAGGCGCGATCGAAAAGGCCGACGAGATCAAAGCGGGAAATCCGAATGTTTTCGTTGCCCAGCAGTTTATGAACCCGGCGAATCCGGCGATCCATCGTACTACTACCGCCGAAGAGATATGGGCCGATTGCGGCGGTTCGGTGGATATTCTTGTCGCTGGCGTTGGAACCGGCGGAACGATAACCGGCTGCGGTGAAGCACTCAAACAGAAAAAACCGGAGATTAAGGCCGTCGCCGTCGAACCTGCCGATTCGGCTGTCTTGTCCGGTGAACCTGCCGGTCCGCATAAGATACAGGGTATCGGCGCCGGGTTTGTTCCGGATGTACTTAGCATTGAAGCTTTCGATGAGGTTTTTAAGGTCGCTAACGAAGATGCGATGGAGACGGCAAGGCGGCTTGCAAGTAAGGAAGGTATTCTTTGCGGGATAAGCTCGGGAGCGGCGATGTATGCGGCAATCGAGTTATCCAAAAGACCTGAAAATCACGGCAAGACGATAGTGGTGATTCTGCCGGATACCGGCGAGCGTTATATTTCAACCGAAATGTACGCATAGAAATGTATAATGTATATTGTATAATGAATAATGAAGGAAACCGCCTTTGGCGGAGACTAATATAATTATGGATGATTTACACGACACATATGATACTCGTAAGCTTGTTGAGCGGATTGTCGCTACTTATGATGAAAGCAGCGGCATTAACTTTATCGATGCCGCTAATATGCCTGTGCGCGATAGGATAATTGAGGCATTAGATCTGCTGGTCGAGGTTATTTTTCCCGGCTATACCGGCAAGCGAACGGTTACCCATGAGAATCTTGATTACGTTATAGGTGATCTGATCTGCCAGGTTCGCGGGATTTTGCTTGAGCAGGTCGAGCTTGCATTTCGTTATAAGTGCAAAATGACCAAGTGCGAAAAGTGCGATTGTTGTCAGCTTGCCGCAGATACCGTTGAATGCTTTCTTGATAAACTTCCCGGTATAAGGGAGATGCTTAAAGACGATGTAGCGGCAGCTTTCGACGGTGACCCTTCGGCGAATTCGTTCGAGGAGGTTGTTATCAGCTATCCTTATATTCATGCTATCACGATCCATCGTATTGCCCACGAACTGTATCTAAAAAAAGTGCCTCTGATACCCAGGATTATGAGTGAAAGTGCTCACTCCCGTACCGGTATCGATATAAACCCAGGTGCCAGGATCGGAAATCGGTTCTTTATTGACCATGGCACCGGCGTCGTGATCGGCGAGACGGCGGTTATCGGCGATAATGTCAAACTTTACCAGGGGGTTACTCTTGGGGCGCTTAGCTTTCCGAAAGACGAAAGGGGCCGCATAGTAAAAGGTGCCAAACGGCATCCCACTATCGAAGACAATGTTACGATCTATGCCGAAGCGACGATACTCGGTGATATTGTTATCGGCAAAGGTGCGGTGATCGGCGGTAATGTCTGGTTTAAAGAATCCGTCGACCCCGGAGTTACTGTGACAATTGAGGGTCTGGAAGACCATTACAAGCACCGGGCGAAAAAATAATTACGAATTACGAATTACTAATTACGAATTTTGGATTCGGCCTTTGGCCGAGGCTATTTTATATTAAGGCTGGGTTTACTTTGAGTTTGGGAATTGTTGAGAAAATACAGAAACTAAAGGCCGAGCGTAACGCGGTTATTCTCGCTCATAACTATCAGCCCGGCGAGATTCAGGATATTGCCGATTATACGGGCGATTCGCTTGGGCTTAGCGTCGAAGCTGCCAATACAAAAGCCGACGTGATCGTTTTCTGCGGTGTTAAATTCATGGCAGAAACTGCCGCGATCCTTTCGCCGGATAAGACGGTTTTGCTTCCGGAGATACATGCCGGATGTCCGATGGCTGATATGATTAGTGCAGAAGAGCTTATTAAGCTAAAAGCCGAGCACCCTGACGCACTTGTTGTTTGTTATGTAAACAGCACTGCCGAGGTCAAGGCCGAGAGCGATTATTGCTGTACCAGCGGAAATGCCGTTGAGTTGGTGGCGTCATTGCCCGCCGGCAGAAAGATTTTGTTTGTGCCGGATCAGAACCTCGGCCGTTTTGTCGCCGACCGTACCGGGCGTGACCTAGTTCTCTGGCCGGGGTATTGCCCGACGCATATGCGGATAACCGCCGAAAGCGTAATCGCGGCGAAAGAAAAATATCCCGATGCGATAGTGATGGCTCACCCGGAATGTCCGCGGCCGGTTTATGATGTTGCCGATGAGCTTTTGAGCACCGGACAGATGCTTAAATTTGCTAAAGAAAACGATGCGAAGAGTTTTATTATCGCCACCGAGGTTGGGATAATCCATACGCTTAAAAAACAGAATCCGGATAAGGAATTTTATGCGGCGACGGACAAGGCTGTTTGTCCGAATATGAAAAAGATCACGCTGGAAAAGGTTTTGTGGTCTCTTGAAGATATGAAGTATCAGATCACGGTAGATTCGGAGGTGTCAAGCAGGGCAAAAGCCTCGCTGGATCGCATGATCGAGATATTACCAGGGTAATTTAATTACGAATTACAAATTACGAATTACGAATTCAGGAATCGGCCTTTCGGCCGAGGCTAATATATTTTAAGGGGCTTGAAATGGCAGACAAAAAATTACGGTTAGAGACATTGGCACTTCACGCCGGTCATGACGTTGATTCTGATACGCACAGCAGGGCGGTTCCGATCTATCAGACTTCCAGCTATGTGTTCAAGGATACCGAGCATGCGGCGAATCTTTTTGCGCTTAAGGAATTCGGCAATATCTATACTCGGCTGATGAATCCGACGACGGATGTTCTGGAAAAGCGTGTTGCGGCGATGGAAGGCGGCGTTGCGGGCCTTGCGTTTAGTTCGGGTATGGCGGCGATCACGGCGGGCGTTTTGAATATCTGTCAGGCCGGTCAGCACTTCGTTTCGTCAAGCTCGCTTTATGGGGGCACGTATACGCTGTTTAGCCAGACACTGCCAAAGCTTGGTATAGAGCATACTTTTGTCGATCCTTCGAACCCGCAGAATTTCGCTGATGCGATAAAGGAAAACACACGGTTCATCTATATCGAGACTATCGGTAATCCTAAGAACGACGTTATGGATTACGAAGCTGTCGTCAAGATCGCTCATGACAATAATATCCCGGTGATTTGCGATAATACTGTCGCCTCTCCGATGATGTTCAGGCCTATCGAACACGGCGTTGATATTGTCGTTCACAGCTGTACGAAACTTATCGGCGGCCATGGCAATAGTATAGGCGGAATCATTATCGATTCGGGTAATTTCGATTGGGCGGCTAGCGGAAAGTTTCCGGAACTTACTGAGCCGGATCCGAGCTATCATGGCATTAAGTATGCCGAGTGTTTTGGCAATCTCGCGTATATTCTAAAGGCAAGGGTGACTGTCTTGCGTGACATGGGCGGTTGTCTGTCTCCGTTTAACGCGTTTTTGTTTTTGCAGGGGCTAGAGACGCTTCATCTTCGCGTGCCAAGGCATTGCGAAAATGCTCTCAAACTGGCCGAGTACCTTGAAGCCAGCGATGCGGTTGAATGGGTCAACTATCCGGGTCTGAAATCGCATAAGGATTACGATAACGCAAAGAAATACCTGCCCGACGGGCAGGGTGCTATCCTCGGCTTTGGTATAAAGGGCGGTAGAGATGCTGGTATTAAGTTTATTAACGGCGTTAAGCTTGCCAGCCACCTTGCCAACATCCTTGACAGCAAGACGCTCGTGATTCACCCGTCAAGCACGACGCACCAGCAGCTAACCGACGCCGAGCAGGTCAGTGCAGGCGTCACGCCGGACTATATCCGAGTTTCAGTCGGTACAGAACACATTGACGATATAATCGCAGATTTCGAGCAGGCGTTAAAAGCCAGTCAGGCAAAATAATAATCAATAATAAATCTTTGACGAATGCTATTGATCAAGATGTCTATGATAGAATTTGTTTATTAGAATGACTTAGAGGTAATAAAATGTGGGATTATACAGACGACGTGATGGATCATTTTCTTAAGCCCCGTAATGTGGGTTACATAGAAGATGCCGACGGTGTTGGCGAGGTTGGTTCGCTGGCTTGCGGGGATGCTTTGACTTTTACTTTCAAGCTTGGCGACGACGGCAGGATCGCAGACGCCAAGTTCAAGACTTTCGGGTGCGCCAGCGCGGTCGCTTCGTCTTCTGTGCTAACCGAGCTGGTTAAGGGCATGACCCTTGAAGAAGCCGAAAAGGTTACCAACGATGACATCGTCGACAAACTAGGCGGTCTGCCCGACCAGAAGATGCACTGCTCTGTTATGGGCCAGGAGGCACTCGAAGCGGCTATCGCAAATTACCGTAACAAAGGCAAGGCTGTCGTGCCAAAGGAAGGACATATCATTTGCACCTGTTTTGGCGTCACCGAAGAAGAGATTCGCAAGGTTGTCGGCGAGCATGGTCTTACCAAGGCCGAGCAGGTTACGAATTTCTGCAAAGCTGGCGGCGGTTGCGGCGGCTGTATCGGAGATATTGAAAGGATCATCGAAGAGGTCCAGGGCGCAAAAGCGGAGACGGCGCATGCTGCCGCTCCTGTTCGCCCGGCAAAACTGACCAACATCCAGAAGATTCAGCTTATCCAGCAGACAATTAACGAACAGATTCGCCCGGCATTGCGTGCCGACGGCGGCGATATCGATCTGATAGACGTTGACGGCAATAAGGTTATCGTCGCGTTCCGCGGGATGTGCTCGCAGTGCAAGATGGCCGAGTTTACCATGAAAGATG
>JAIPFN010000060.1 GCA_021736615.1 Phycisphaerae bacterium
CCGGGTTATGTTGCCAGCGGACTTATGAACCCTGCCGGTTCTCAGATTCTGACTACCCTGCTGCTGGGTAAAGAATGCGGAGTAAATGTCGATCAGGAAACACTGATGGGGTCATTGCTGTACTGGTATCGCTTTACCGGACATGGGACGGTTCCTTACGGGGATCATCGGCCAGAGGGCGGGCTTGGTTCGAATGGTAAAGATGGGATGGCCGCCGCTGTTATGCAAGTTGCCTCGGGTGCGAGCGGTAACGTAGAAATATATGAAATGTCAAAGAAATACCTGAGTATGTCGATGGTTACGAGTTACCCGGTAATGGTAACCGGCCATGGCGACGACGGTCGCGGTGACGGTATGTGGCGCGGTATTGCTTCGGCGTATATGCTTGATTTTGACGCTAAACAGTACCATGAGGGCATGAATCGACTTGAGTGGTGGTATGACCTGAGCCGGCGTCCATCCGGGGGAATCGGGATGGCAACAATCGCGAGCTTTGATGATGAAGGGTCCGGTGCAGGTGTGGCACTGTCTTATACTGCCCCGCTAAAGAAATTGCGTATTACCGGTGCTCCTCGCTCAAAATATGCCAAATCCTTTACGCTGCCGGAAACTCTGTGGGGTACAAAGGCTGACCTGGCGTTCCTTTCGGCGGAAAACAATCCGAAATACAATATGTACGGCGAAGACGAGCCAACCGATGTACCCTTTTATATGTTCGGCGGTGCTTATCACAAACCTTCGCAGGACCTTAATACCGTACCCCGCAAAGAGATGCTCAAAAATGTTTATCACAGACGCTATATGATCCGTACGCAGGCGGCAAAGGCATTGCGGGCAACGGGCGGGTTCGATGAACTGGAAAAACTTCTGGCCGACAGCGATCCGCGTGTTCGTCGTGCGGCGCTGGACGGACTGATGGATTACAATTACTGGTTCGGAGCAGGCAGAGATGCTATTAAGGCTGATCAGTTTACGCCAAAGATGGTCGCGGCGATCAAAAAAATGCTTGCCGATCCAGAGGAGTCATTGTGGGTTGTCGACGGAGCACTTGCGGTATTGAAGTTTGCACCGGCTGAAGACATCTATTCGTTAAGGTCGCTGATTATGCCGTGGACAACGCATCAGGACTGGTGGCTGCGTGAGTCGTCTTTCATGGCTCTTTCGGGGCTTGAAAAAGATGACGCTATGTACCGCAAGGTTGTGCCGACATTGCTGAAGATGATGACGGCGGAGTATCACACCATGCCGCGGGGCAGGATGCTTTCGGTTATGGCCGGTTCACTGAGGAAGAATAAGCCCAATAGCGAGGTCGGCAGAGTTATCCTGGCGGGAATGATACAGGCTGTCAAATCTAGCACTGTAGCGCGTGGAGAACGCGCAGGCGAAGGGGCTCACAATGTTTTCGAAGTCGCTGTCGAGTGCGCAAAGTACCCGGAGGCATCTGTTACGGTCGGCAGGATAGTTCAAAAACGAGCCGAAGAATTGGGGAGTGATAGGGTCGCAGGCGTCGGTAAGGAGCTTATTAAGCATATAGATAAGGTGAGCGACACGGATCGCAAAGTGCTTACAGAGATCATCTACGGTTACCGCGGGGGGATGATAAAGGAACTGAATGCCGGGACATTAAATCCGTCTCTTATGGATACTCTGATCGAGTTTACTAAGCTGAAAAATCCGAATGTCGGCTGGCAAAAAATAGGAACGCCGGCATCGGAGAACCGCGTCTGGAGTTATACAACTGTCAAGCCCGTCGGCAAAGATATATTGCACCCAAGCGAGGGCAGGCGTCATCGGCAGATTACTATACCGGAAGAATTGAAGGGGTGGTATAAGCCTGACTTTGATGACGGCAAATGGAACAAGGGCAAAGCTCCGATAGGTGTAGGGGTATTTACAAAGGGAAATTCCAAAACCTTCATTGCCAATAACTCCAAATGGGGCGACGGTGAGTTTATACTGATGCGAACGACGTTTGATCTGGATTCGACCGACTTTGACAAATATCGTCTCCGCGTCTTAGCCAGAATGGGTTTTACCATTTACGTCAACGGCAAGCGTATCTTCGATTATGGGTGGTTTGAATTCGGACCGTTTTATAAACAGTACGAAATCAGCGGCGGCAATAACAAGGTTTTCCGCAAGGGAACAAATACGCTGGCGGTTTACGCCGGTACAGGATACGACCAGGAAAACTTTGAGCCAATCGGACAGTTCGATCTTTATATCGAGGGTTTTAATACTTCAGATTTAAAATGAATAATGATTCCGCCGAGGGCGGATGTTCCATATTGTATAATGTATAATTAAGGATTCGGACCTTTGCCGAGATAATTTTATTATTAGGAGTAGACATGAAAAAATTTGTAGTTAGTGCGGTTTTGTTTGTAGTGTTTGTTGGGCTTTGCGGGTTTGACGCAGAAGCTAAACCTTTGAAGGTCTATATCCTTGCCGGTCAGTCCAATATGCAGGGACATGCAAAGACTACGACTTTTGATTATATGGCACTTGACCCGGTGACGGCTCCGATCCTTAAGGAGATGCGTAATGCCGACGGTTCGCCGCGTGTGTGCGATAAGGTCTGGATTTCGTCTATCGAAGGTCCTAAGCAGGGTAAGTTGACAGTGGGGTACGGCGCATCGGCTAACGGTCCTAAGATCGGACCGGAATTTACGTTCGGCATTTATATGCAGAAGATCGTCAATGAGCCTATACTGATCATCAAGACTGCCTGGGGCGGTAAGAGCCTGCATACGGATTTTCGCTCGCCGAGCAGCGGAGCTTACGAATTCAATGAATCTGAGTTAGAGGCTTTTAAGAAAAAAGGCAAGGACATCGAGAAAGCCAAAGCTGATAAGATCGAAGCTACGGGCCACTATTACCGCCTTATGATGGAGCATGTAAAGAGTGTATTGAAGGATCCTAAGAAGGTTTGTCCGGCATACGAGCCTAAGCAGGGGTATGAGATTGCCGGTTTTGTATGGTTCCAGGGCTGGAACGATATGGTCAACCGTGGGGTTTATCCTAACCGTGACAAACCCGGCGGGTATGATATGTACAGCAAGCTTATGGCAGATTTCATTCGTGACGTACGCAAAGACCTTTCGGCACCGAAGATGCCGTTCGTTATCGGTGTGATGGGTGTCGGCGGCGTGAAGAACGAAAAGCAGAATTATTTCAGGCAGGCGATGGCCGCTCCTGCTGCCCTGCCGGAATTTAAGGGTAATGTTACCGCCGTTATGACAGAAAAATACTGGGACCCTGTACTTGGCGAACTAACTGACAGGTGGGGTAAGGTTAAAAGTAAATCCCGCGAACTTAGTAAAGATAAAAACCTCACTAAGGCTCAGCAGAAAGCGGCCCTGGAAAAGTTTAAGGCCGAATTATACACCAAAGAGGAAATGGCAATAAAAGAAAAAGGCACTTCCAATGCCGGGTACCACTACCTCGGGTCTGCGAAGATACTGGCGCAGATCGGCAAGGCTTTTGCAGAGGCTATCGGGGATATGAAGTAGCAAGTCATTAATACAGTTAATAACACTAACAAAGGGACCGGACGGAAATGTCCGGTCTCTTTATTTTATTTTAAACTGAATGGGATTGCTTGCTAATTTCCCACCCAACCGGCGTACATGAAATAAACTCGTACATTAACATCGTCGGGTTTATTGACACCAACGTAAATTGAACGGCCGCCCCCTGCTGACGGCTTTTTCTCCTGGGCGCATAGAATATTCTTTTGCTTTTGCTCCTGCCAGAACTTGCGTTTGTCGTTGACCGGACCTACGCTGCAAACATGTTCGACCAAAGTGCTATCCTGTTTGAGGTCGGAATACTTGAAAGATATGTTTGCAGCGTTGTCGAGGGCCGTAATCAGGTCCTTTTCGCTGATGTCGAATCTTACTTTTCTGCAAAAGTCACCGGTGCCTGATGAGAAATAGCTGGATTTAAAGTTTTTAACCAGCCCGGGAAAACTAGTACCAAGATTCGACTCGACGGTCTCTATCTGCCCTTCCGGTCGATCTGGTTCACTAAAAGTGCCGTAATACCCTAAAGGGTAAATCCTGACTAGTGGAACCGAGCCTTTGCCGGGTTTTAAGGAAATTGAGTCGAACTCGACGCATTGGAACGCTCTTGCCTGGAATCTGAATTCTTTGATGCTGGAAATGGGGACATCGAAATTATATTCAGCACTGTCGGATGTTTTGAGTTGGTTGTCGGCGGTTTTGCCGGGTATCTCTTTGTCGTCATCTGTTACGGCGACAATTCGCCATGGTAATAAATTCTGTTTTGATGCAAGGTCGTAAAAGAAAGAGACAATGGCTTTACCTGCTTTTTCGTATGCCTTGCCAAATATTGCCGAGCCGAGCCTGGTGGAGTATTTATGGTCGCCTTTGCCGGCAGGATGAGCTACCAGGACTTCCCAGGGTTTAGCGGAAACGCCGACGCGGACTGTCGCGCCGCTTACGCCATCGACGACGGTTGTAGTGCATACGTTAAGGTCGGCGGTCATTTTGCCGTCATGGCCTATTGGGGTGGCCGTATAAGAATCGTATATTCCGGCTATACCGGCCCAGGTCACGGAGATGTCTGGCTTGCCGGTTACTCGTGCTGTCAACTCGTAATGGGTAAACCCTTTCTTTTGGGGGATATCAAGGGCGGTTGTTTTGTAGGGGGCATTGACGAGCGGTTCACCTTCCGGAGAGACGAACTGATTATTGTCGCCGCTATGGTTTCTTGTGCCTACGAGTTCAAGGACTATGTCATCATCAAGTACGGCAATATTCCCATGGTATTGATGAATTTTTGGTGATTTTGCTTTGGCAAGTTTGGATGATCTGCCCATGGCTTCGTAGCTTGTTTCCAATGTTTCATTGACAGACTGATAAAAGAATTCAAAGGTTTTCTTTGCGACAACGGAATCCTTGCTTTCTAGAGCACTGGAAAATAGTTTTAATTTCTGAACGCTCTCGTTAACAATAATCTGATACTGCGGGTCGTCGTATTTTTGTTTTATCTTGTTAAGCTGCCATTCGAGCGATTTGGCTAACTTCAATGAATATTCTAAATGATTCATCGCGAGCAATTTTTCGATCTGGTGACAAGTCTGCCAGACAGTAATGTAACTTATTGAAATATATGCCTGAGTCCGTTTAGGGGGTATTTTTGCAACCGGGTCAGAAGGCCCGGGAACTATCGGCGGCATTCCTTTTTTTAATAGTTCGGCGAGGCCCTTGGCTTGCTGCTCTGTGAAGTTTCCTGTTATTATTGCTGACTTTTCAATGGTGCCCTGCAATACGGGGGCCGCAATGATGCCCATGCCGGAGTATGAGGCTTCTATGGCCAGTCTTTTGCCGAGGTTTGCCTTTGTAAATATTTTGAAGAGTTTGGCCCCGGTTTCGTCGAACTCAATATGAATGAGCGGATTGCCGTTCGTGTCTTTGCCCGCGTATGCGTTATTAAGCCCCCATACCCGTTTGCCTTCAAACTCGGGCCTGAATACATATTCCTTACGTGCACACAGCAGGACGTATTTATTATCCTCGTATGTCTGTACGGCAAGAGAGTCAATGCCCGGGCAATCTTCCTTAATTTGTGACCACTGGAAGCTGTCGCCTCTAATAGAGCCTCTGAATGGGCCGTCCGATTTTAGCTGGTCTACATATTCCAGATATTGCGATTGAGATATATCTGTGCCGATCTCGGGTACTATCGCGAAACTAAGCTCTGCACCATCCGGGGGAGCTAGAATCCCTTTAATTTGTGGTGTCTTTTTTGCCTTCTCCTTTGGGGCGATTTCTTTTGGCTGCTCAACGGGTAATTGTCCGGCTAGAACGGTTTGTTTGTTTTCCTGCCACCAGTTTCGCCATCTGTCGGCGACTTGCTTTTTGTGGGCTTTTTGACGATCTATGATTTCCGGGGTCACGGTATAGCTGCCAAGGCGGTTACCTTGTGAATCGTATGCATAGATCAGTTGCCTGGGGGAAACGAGATCGCCTCCAAACTTTTTCATTTCTTTTTTGTGTTCATCGAAATGTTCAGATTTAGTAAATGCCGTCGGTTTTGTAATG
>JAIPFN010000061.1 GCA_021736615.1 Phycisphaerae bacterium
TATAGCAATCGCCTGGCCGGACCCAAAAGGCTCTGTGGGACTTCTTTTACCTCTGCTGATATTCGCCGACCTGTTCTCAGCGGGCTATTACCGCCGTAAGGCACTATGGGCACATATTATTCCGCCACTTCCGTGGGCAATAGCCGGGATTATCACAGGTTACTTCACTTTAGAACATATTAAAGGGCAGCATTTAAAGCCCTTAATCGGCGTTATTGTGCTTATTATGCTGGGGGTGAAATACTGGCAGTCCACCAGAAAAAAAACCGACAGCCAAAACGGAAATTTATTTCATTTGCACTGGACTTTCGCAGTTGTCATCGGTTTTTTAGCCGGATTGACATCGATGATGGCAAACGCTGCCGGGCCGATCATGATTATATACCTGATGGCAAAGCACATCCCAAAAACAGAATTCGTAGGTACCGCGGCATGGTTTTTCTTTATAGTCAACTGGATAAAAGTGCCCTTCATGTTAGATCTCGACATGATTACGCGTCAATCTTTCAAGTTAAATGCCGTTATGTTTCCAGTTATCGCCATAGGAGCCGTAACAGGTATCCTGATGCTCAAACACATCCCCCAGAAAGTATTCAATAAGGCGGTTCTGATCCTGGCGGCGGCAGCGGCGATAAAATTACTCCTGTCATAGAGAATACAACCCGAAAAATTCTATGTTTTTTTGAAATATATCCGATTAACTTAACGTTGTATCTCGTAGATAACCGGTAAACTGTTCTGTTTAGCGAATTATAACAGGGTTGAGTAATTGGTTGACAGCAGCAAAATTTATGGTAATATATCGGACTCTTTATTACGTTAAGTGTTAATTATTAGAATTTATTTTTTTTGGAGATTGTATTATGTTTGACAAAAAATTTGTAAGGATGTCTGTAGTTGCTCTTATGCTGGCAGTTGCCGCAGTTGTTTTGTCTTCCTGCGACAATAACCCTGAAGGCGGCAACGAAACTGATAAAGGCGGCAAAACGCCCGGTAAAACTGTCACGAATACTGACGACGGAAAGACAGGCAGTGACATGATAGAACTTCCTGTGGTTCTGCCCAAGGCTGTTGCCGGCGGTACCGAAAGAACCCCAAAGGTTGAAAACATGCAGGAAACTCCGGAGTCAGCACGGCCCACTATGTATGTTCCGGCAGGCACTACAAATGTCGCACTTGGCAAACCGGTTACTGCCACTGATGACAATCCGATCGGCGGCGGTCTCGAAAAGCTCGTTGACGGCGATGTGGAAGGTACAGACGGAAGCTTCCTGGAATTTGGACTCTTCGACCAGAGTGTAACAGTCGACCTTGGCTCCAAGCATGAGATGTACGCTATAATGATCTGGCATTACTTCGCCCAGACCCGCGTATACTATGACGTAGTTGTCCAGATCGCCGACGACCCGGACTTCACGCAAAACGTACAGATCGTCTTCAATAACGACATCGACAACTCTCTCGGACTCGGTATCGGTAAAGACAAACATTACAAGGAAACCCTGTACGGCAAACTTATCGATGCTAAGGGTGCTCAGGGACGTTACGTTCGTTTTTACAGCAACGGAAACGATGTTAATGAGCTTAACCATTATATCGAGGTCGCCGTTTACGGCAAACCTGTTGAATAACTATGGGTATTTTTTATAATCTTGGCAGAAAGGCCGGACCGAAAATTCGCAAGGGTCAGTGGATATGGCACTCGCTTACCGGTTCAGCCGATGATGCCATAGCCGCCGAATACCGCGTCGGCTGTGATATTGCAGTTGCTTTGCGCATGGAGGTGCCGTGCGATCAGTCCTCCGATGACGCTGTGCTTATCCAGAAGATCGGCAGCAATCTTTCCAAGCGCGTGTCCAACAAACTTCGCCGGTTTAATTTCGAGATTATCACCGACGGTCCGCCAAACGCGTTCGCACTGGCAGGGGGGTTCGTCTTTGTTACACGGTCCATGCTTGATCTATGCAACCGCGACGAAGACGAACTGGCTTTTATACTCGCACATGAAATGGGGCATATTATACGCGGTCATTCGATGAACCGGCTAGTCAGCAATGCGGCATTTTCTGTTCTATCAAAACGGCTTCCCGGTGCAGGCGCGATAGGGGCCTGGCTTAAAGGAACAGGTTTAAAACTTCTGGAAAGCGCATACTCGCAGCAAAACGAATTTACCGCAGACGAGCTTGGAACCAAACTGGCCATTGCCGGCGGGTACGAAAGCCAAGCCGGAGAAAAGCTGCTGCTTCGTCTGGCCCGGACAAGCGACGGACAAAACGACGAGTCTCTTGCGAAATATTTTGCGACACATCCGCCATTCAACGAACGAATAGCAAACGTAAAACAAACCGCCAACAAACCCGCAGTAAAACAATTAGCCCCTCCAGACGAAGATAAAACTTCGGACGAATAATACCAGATATTCAGCTATAGATTTCTGAACCAATTCAAATATTAAAAAATGAGCATGTATTCTGTAGTAGATATATACTATTTGTTTTCTTTACGTGGTGATTTCAAGCCCGCTTATTTTTTTTACTGTATTTTACTATCACAGCCTAACTGAATGCTATAATGAGACGAAAAGTGGCGTTAGTGATCGATTAACATCAGGCTATGCAAATCTGACGCACAACCCTATTATTTGGACGATTTAAGCGGTATATTTAGCCCATAGAGGTGTATTAGACGAGTATACGTTGATTTGCAGGGGAATGCATATATGCCTGGCATTCGTGCTTAAGGACGTAATTTCCATGCATTTTACGAATATGCAGTGATGAAATGCCATATATTCAAAATCCCCAAAATAGTTTTCGGGGTAAATTTCCTGCCAACTTTTTATGCTGATTTACGTCAGTACGGCACATTTATGATGGTATGTATTTGGTTTGTTTTTTTTCTGCGAAATCCATCCCGTAGAGGCCGGGGTATTTGGTCACTTTATGATGCTTTATAAAAGGCTAATTTTTCAAAGTTAATTCGTTTTTCAAATTCAGGTTTCAGATCGCCAGTTTGCCAACTATTCACCTGAAGTTAATTTTTAAGATCGCCAGGCATATCATATAGCAGTTTTTCAAACTTTTAAAATATGTGTGCAATGTCTGGCGGTTTTTCTTTCAGTCAGGCAGGAGTTATAAAGAAAGTCAGGTGCGTTTAGTTTACAAATATTATTCAATGTTGCAATCCGGCCTTAATGAGATAAAGCGTCGAGTAAACAAATTAATTTACAGTATATGCTATTTATCGTAACGAGAAATAGTCAACTAAGATATAACATCATTTTTAATAGGAACAAACAAAACGACATGTCTTCTTGTTATTGAACCGAAAAACCACACTATTTCCAAGGTCCGATAATATATGTTATGTTGCATTCGGCTTAATGTAGAAAAAAACGGGTATTTTGGTGGATACCCGCTTTTTGTTGTATAATTGAGGTTTTCTTTGCTGAACATGGCATTTATTGCCGTTGGTCTGCAAATAAATCGGCTTATTATTCGTAACGTTCGCTAATCGCAGTCTTGGCCGTCTCTGTCAGACGATCCCATGTCGCTATTGCTCTGTCGACAAGACCGAGATTTTCAAGCACGACCTCAATGTTTGTCGAAGCGTCCGGCTGAGTGTAGTTTTCCTTCATGGTGTTTTCAAGGTTATAAAGGGCCGACGCGAATTTTTCCTTGTCACAGAACAAAATTGCCGTCTGATAATGCAGATTTACTGTTTCTGCGTTCATTGGCTCGGTATCGACGAGTTTCTTCATCGCAAGCTCTTTTTCGTCGCATTCATACAAACACAGGGCCAGTTTGCATCTGACTCTCGAATGAGTCGGATTGATCTCCAGGGCATTCTCAAAAGACTCGATGGCCGCCTTGAAATTACCGATAACCATCATCAGCATCCCAAACTTGTAATGAATATCCGAACTTCTTGGTGATTTTTGCATCTGCGTACTATGGGCGCTTATTACATCGTCAATCGACAAAGGCGGAGTCTCGGCTTGCTGGCAATTGCCAATGCTTTCGCTCAGGGCAGCCTGCAGGTGCAGAGTCGCCGTTTCAGAGAACAACAGGTTGCTGTTTTGCTGTATTGCCGTTGCCAGTGACAATGTCGCATACGCCTCATGGCTGTCGCCTGATTTTTCCTGCGATATCGCAAGACCTACGTATGAGTCGACGATCTCGTCGTTTATCTCAATAGCGCGATTGAACTGGGCAGCAGCCTTTGACGGGCAGTTTGACTTCAGGAAATGCGTACCAAGCTTGATAGTCGCTTCGAGGTAGTTCGGCTGGACCTGTATCGCTTTTTCATAGTGAACAATTGCTTCAGCGGTCATACTGGCTTTACTGTAAATGTCGGCCATGCGTACAAAAAGGTCGGCCTGGACGCCTACTTGATCGATCAGCCACTGGATACGTTCTATGGCCTCGTCGAAACGGCCATCCTCTACCAGTTCGGCTTCTTCGGACTGACTTTCATCGTGGAAATTGTCCGGGTGAGCGACGATCGCCATATTAAAAGTATCTATGGCGTTATCGTACTGACCGTCTGCATAATAAAGATAACCTAAAAGAACCAGCGAGGAAATGTCTTCCGGGTGCTCTACCGTCAAAAGTTTGTACTGTTCAATGGTCCTGTCCACCCTGCCGCTGTTTAAATAAATCGAAGCCATTCGCTGACGCGGAAGCTGGAGGTGACTTTTGAATTTCACACAGTCCTGATAAAACTCCAGCGCCTGAGCCTGACGCCCTATAATTTCATTGCAATAGCCAAGAATATATAGTGCCATGGTATTGCTCGGCTGACGATAATATATTGACTGAAGGTGCTCGATAGCCTCTTCAGGCTGATTCCTCTTTAAACAAATGGCAACTGCAACCATTCTGCCGTTGGTGCATTCAGGCTCTTCGAAAAGATAGAATTTCAGTTTCTCTTCCGCATCGTCAAGATTACCATTTCCGAGAAGATCGATTATCTCGGCGAAGTCTGATTTGCGAACATTAATTTCCGATTCATCCCTGGCCGTTACGGCATTTAACCAATGCCATATCAAGTCGGAAGCATTGACAGTTATTGCTTTACCGAAGATTTCCAGTAATTTGCTCATTATGACCTTTCCTGCCTATAGAAGAACATCTGGGTGACACATGTATTGTTACTGGAAATGTATCGACACGGATGCGAGTACGCTTAATTGGCATTTACTCAAAATGAGTTTCAAGACGTTTTTTTCTTTGCTGAAATCACTGGTTTTGATGACTGTAGCGGTTATCCGCGGGACAATTGATAAAAGAAGGTTTTATCGTGTACCCTGACCGCCCTGCCGGGTTTATGGGACGGAGGAAATGGATTGAACAAGCAGTGGATTAAAATAAACTATTAAAGCTTTTGGCTGATATATACGCGCATAAAAAAGCCCGGTTCTTGACCGGACTTTTTTAGTTTTTGGCGAACCATTAAGGCTCAACGATACTCTGCAATTAAGCAGGACATACGTTTGTTGCACATGGGCCTTTTTTGCCCTGGCCAACTTCAAATTCTACCTTCTGATTCTCATCAAGAGTGGCATAGCCCTCCATCTTAATCTCAGAATGATGAACAAAAAGATCGTCTCCACCATCGTCTGGCTGAATGAATCCAAAACCCTTACTTGCATTAAACCATTTCACTGTACCTGTACTCACAATAACTACTCCCTGGCATGCTTTTACGCTGCTCTAATAACATCTCTCTATCTTATTTTTTACAAAGCATATTCTTGAGAGACGGAAGAATACACTTCATTGAGTATTACTATATACCATTAATCGGCGAAAATTCAATAAGAATTTTGAAAAAAATAAAAAAAACTTTCAGCTTCAATTATATCTTTAAGTCATACAGAGAATTACAGATCCGATTCCCTGCCTTCCCTCGTAGCCCCACCGCCAATGTAGCCCGTTTGAGTACGCTTTGTAACCAGGCACAAAAACCTGATTTTCAGGCTTTAAACAATGATTTCGTGTATTTTGAGAGGTTTTTGCAGCAGTGGTCATCTATTCAAATTCGGTTCAGTCAGCGGCATCT
>JAIPFN010000062.1 GCA_021736615.1 Phycisphaerae bacterium
CCTCAGGACACTTGTTTGATACGACAAAAACAATCCCCCTCAACGCAACACGCAAACCTTGTCATTCCCGCGAAAGGCGCCGAATCTATTCTTAGCAAATTAATTCGGCTTTAAAGAACCGTAAGACGCCCGCACAGAAGCGCGAGGGCGCAAGTTGAAAATCCCGGCTTTACGTCGGGGCCCTCCGAATAAAACCCCCACACAGAAGCGCGAGGGCGCAAGGGACCGAATAAACCCCCCACAGAAGCGCGAGGGCGCAAGCCCTCCGAATAAAACCCCCAAAAAACAGTAATAACGCTAATAATTTAAAATAAACCATCGGTGACGCTAATTCTCTACTAAGCGCAATATTAAGGTTTAAAGCCTGATATTGAGCTTTTTTTATGTCCGCAAATAAACCCACTGTGAAAAATAATGTGAAATAATTGTGCGGGTTTTTATTCATGATTTATTTTTAGGGGTATTTGTCCTAAATTAACATTGACAAATAACTATTTATCTCTATAATAATGTATTGAGAATAGGGAAAAACCCTTTTACTTGGTGTGTTTCCATTTTTAAGCGGCGAGTATTTATTTCTTTAGGAGAATGACGGTGAAGTTGAAAATAATGTTAGTTGCAGTTGTGTTGTTATCAATGGTAAGTATTGTTTCTGCCGATACGTTTGGAACGGGAGCAAATGAATTTACGATTGACTTTGTTACGATTTCCGGTTCGGCTGGCGATGGTTATGGTGGCCAGAGTGCCGGGTCTGGTTTCACAACATCGAATATTAACAATGACTACCGTATAGGCAAGTTCGAGATTAGCAATGACCAGTATGCCAAGTTTGCTTCCAATAGCAATGTCATATTTACAGGAGCTGACGTTCCAAGTAATAGAGTAAGCTGGTTTGATGCAGCCAAGTTTGTCAACTATCTCAACACCTGCACAGGGCATATACCTGCATACAAGTTTGTTAAAATTGATTTAACCGATAATTACGGTATGAGTGTTTGGGATGTACTTGACAATGGTTACGATGAAGACAATCCGTTCCGTAACAGCAATGCCAAGTATTTTTTGCCAACTGAGGATGAATGGGTCAAAGCAGCTTACTGGAACGGTACAAATCTTCAAACCTTTGCAACAACTGATGGCTCAGTGCCAGTTGCAGGTGTTGATACTAATTATAAATATGCCGTAGGTCAACCCTGGGATATCTCGAACGGTTCAGAGGAACTCAACGGCACGTATAACATGATGGGAAATGTACGGGAATGGACGGAAAGCAACTATTATAGAGGTTTTTCTGTTAGTTTCTACCCTAGTTTTCGCGGCGGTTCGTACTACTACGGCGACAACGGCCTCAGTTCCTTCACCCGGGACTTCGACAACCCGAGCGTCGAGGCCAGCCAATTAGGGTTTCGTGTCGCCTCCAACGTCCCTGAACCTTGCAGTTTAGTTTTACTTGGATTGGGTGGATTGATGTTACATCGTAGAAAAAGGTAAGCGATGTTTCCCTTTTTTCTTTTAATCTTTTACCCTTTTGGCGAAAGCTATTTTCGCAATGCTTTTCCCTTAACTAGCAAGTATTTATTTCTTTAGGAGAATAAGCGATGAAATTGAAAGTGATGTTAGTTGCAGTATTGTTGTTGTCAGTGGTTAGTGTTGGTTCAGCGGATACGTTTGGTACTGGGGCAAATCAATTTGATATTGACTTTGTGACTATTTCAGGCGATACGAACCCAACCGGCGGTTACGGTATTGTCAACAATGACTACCGTATGGGTATGTATGAGATTACTAATGACCAGTATGCCAAGTTTGCTTCTAACAGCAATGTCTATTGGACAGGAGCTGACGTTCCAAGTAATAGGGTAAGCTGGTTCGAAGCAGCTAAGTTTGTCAACTATCTCAACACCAGCACGGGTCACCAGGCGGCATATAAATTTGTTAAAATCAGCATAAACGAAGATGAAACTATGACTGTCTGGGACGTGATAGACAGTGGTTATGATGCAAGTAATCCCTTCCGCAACAGTAATGCCAAATACTTTATGCCTACAGAAGATGAATGGGTCAAAGCAGCATACTGGAATGGTACTAGCTTGCAGACTTATGCAACAACTGATGGCTCAGTGCCAACAGCAGGAGTAGATACAAACTATGATGCTGCAGTAGGTCAACCCTGGAATGTTGGCAGCGGCTCTGAGGAACTCAACGGCACGTATGACATGATGGGTAATTTATACGAGTGGATGGAAAGTAATTATAGTGGAAATTTTGACACTGGTTCCTTCCGTGGCTTCCGCGGCGGTTCGTTCTACTTCAGCGGCCTCTACCTCAGTTCGTCCACCCGGGACGGCAGCTCCCCGAGCTACGAGAGCATCGGCGTAGGGTTTCGTGTCGCCTCCGTAGTCCCTGAACCTTGCAGTTTAGTTTTGCTTGGACTTGGTGGATTGATGTTACGAAACAGAAAAAGGTAAGCGATATTTCCCTTTTTCCTTTTAATCTTTTACCCTTTTGGGGTGCAGGGGCGTAGCCCCTTATAAATAAACTAATTTTAAAAGGCTGTATGGTTCCGACTGTACAGCCTTTTTTAATATCCCAATATATTTCAAGAATTCCCCCCTCCACCCGCTTGATTAGTGATTTGATTCACGGTAGTGTGCCATTAAACGAGCGAAATGCCCGAAGTTATAATTATAACGCATCATACCACCTTATACAGTGGTCCGATTTCTGGGGAGTATTATACTGTGGCAAAAAAACAAGCATGACTCACAAAAGTTGTAAGCAAGACCAGGCTATACGAGCAAACCTTTTTTTAAAAAAAACTTTCTTCTTTTCTTCATGAGTTTCATGTTCTTCATGGTTATTAATAATCCGTGTCAATCCGTGAAATAGAGCCTGTCCCGGCTTTACGTCGGGGTGGTTAGGTTTTTTGGTTGCGGCTCGACCGCCCCGCGTCCTCTGTGGCAAAATAAACGCTCGAAACAAAACGGCCAGAACAAAAGTTGTAAGCAAGACCACGCTATACAAGCATACCTTTTTTTCTTTATCTTTTCTTCGTGTACCTTAGTGCCTTAGTGTCTTAGTGGTGAAAAAAATACAATGAATAAACGATCTGCCAATTTTGTTGAAATTGAAACCTAAATCAAACTCAAAATTTCTCTTGACAATCCATATAGTTTAATTCTTAATAGTTCCATACGAGAATCTAATTTCAATTTTAATATGTTATTGAAGAGAAAGTTTAATGGACACAGAAATCAACGAATACGAATTTCCAAGTTCTACCAAAAAGAGGAATCAGGAGATGTCTGAAATTCAAAAACTTTGGCAAAGCGAGCCAGATGACTGGCTTTTGAAAGCCGCAACCATAGATATTAATAATTACCCGGAAGACATTCAGATAATTATTATAGAAGAAGTTAAAAGAAGGGGTTTTTGGGATGCTGAGTTTGAGAAACCATTAATCAGTAAGGAGTTTGAAGAAGATTTAGCTGATGGTTTATATGCTGATGAAGAATTTCTTCTAAACTCATTTGCTCAATGTATCATGCATGTTACGGGTATTTCATTCATTCGATTTGTCTTCAAATTATTATTTGGGTGGATGCGTTATGAACCAAGCCAGAAAACTGAGGGTGGAGATGTAATATATAAAAAGAAATGGGGTACAATAAAACTACAAGAGAAAACCACAGCACTGCCCGGTACGGTTGAATCCTATTGGTTTGAGAATGAACATATCGGTCTTAAGAAAACATTATTCCATAGGGTATCAATCCCATTGGAAGCTTTCAATTCTGGGTTGGAATACGAAGAACAACCAGTTGAAACAACTATTGAATTCGAGTGGTTTAATCTGGGACTATCTGACCCTGGAAATTTAAATGATATCAATATGAGCAATGAAATATACCCAGAGGGTGAAGCTTCTGTTTATGTTGGCAATGCTCACAATTGGTGTGATGTCAAAAAATTATTGTTCACTTCAGTTGGCGACAATAAATTTAAAGTGGAAGGTGAGTTGTTTATAAAGTTCGAAATTGAAGGGGTAGCAAAAAATGAAGATTTCAATTTTGAAACAACGGTTACTTATCATCAAATCGGCCATGAATAAAATTTTTGCATTTTAATTTGTCATTTTTCTTTTTGCATTTTAATTTTTGATTTAATCATTATCCGCGTAATCGGTGTAATCCGCGGTTGAATTTATTTATCTTTTTTTATTAGTGTTTATTTGTGTTCATTCGTGGTTCTTTTTCGTTAACGGTTAAATAAAACTTAGAATATCCCCGGGCGAATCAACAATAGTTTCTGCACCGGCTGCTATGAGTTCATCTCTGCTCCGAAAGCCCCACGTCACCCCCACAGGTTTAATCCCGGCATTGATCGCTGTCGCGATATCGACATCGCTGTCGCCGACCAGCATGAAATCTTTTTTAGTCATTCCCATTCGTCGTATGATCTCATGCGTACCGGCAGGGTCGGGCTTGACCCATTTGTCCCCCTCGACTCCTATGATCTGCTCGAACGTTCCAGCGCCGAAGAAATGTTCGACGACCATTTTTGCCGCGTTTGCGTTTTTGTTCGTGACCACCGCAAGCCGAACGCCTGCCTTTCGCAATTCCATGATCGTTTCGCCAAGCCCGTCATAAACAAAGCTGCGATCGGTACATTTTTCGAGATACCTCGCTTTCATCGTACTTAGCAGTTCCGCATGCAAATGCTGCTTGTCTGCGCGCAGCGCACGCTCGGCAAATTTAGACACACCGTTACCGATCATACGCCTGCATTCGTCCAGAGAATGAGTCGGCTCGCCAAGTTCGGCAAGCCCATAGTTCATAGCGCCGGCCAGGTCCTCAAGCGTGTCGACAAGAGTTCCGTCAAGATCAAATATAACACCTTTATAACTCAAATTTACATCCTTAAAATAAAATCGCGACCTCTAATACGGCTTTTTAGGCTAATAATCACGAAAAAACCTGAATTTTTTTGTTGTTTAAAATGATTTTTAGCGTATAATAGAGCGGTACATAATAGCACATTTTATGAAAGGCACAAGACATGAAAGTCAATTTGGTCCTTTTGAAAGTGGGGGGAATTAACAAGGTATTTTCGTTGCCTAGCACTGTCACCATTGTCGGCAGAAGGCAGGATTGTGATCTGTGCGTCCCTCTTATGGTTATTTCCCGGCGGCATTGTGCGATGAATATGGATGGTGGTGTTCTGTCAATTCGCGATCTGGGCTCCAGTAACGGCACTTTTGTAAACGGTGAACCCATTGAGGAAGCCGACCTTTCTCCCGGTGATAAGGTTTCTATCGGGCCGCTTAATTTTGTGGTTCAGATCGATGGTGTTCCCGCCGAGATCGTCGGTGACGAGCCGTTGGTGTCTCTTTCGGATGTACGGGCAAAGATCAGTACTGAAGCTGCCGATGTTATCGCCTCGGGTTCGGACCGGACGCAGCAGGACATCAACAGTACCGAAATCATCAATATAACCGACGAATAGAGCATTATAGCCCATTCAGAGCATTTTTGAGCTTTGTTGCTTTGGGCATTGTTTTCTAGCAGTTTTTCGTGTATAATGAATCCTTTTAACGCGATAGCAGTGTATTTGTACAGGATTCATAATTGAAAAATAAGATCGAAATAATCTATCAGGACGACGACATTCTCGTCGTAAACAAACCTTCGGGCATCTCCGTAACAAAGGACCGATCCGGGAATTTGGACCTTATACCCGCTTTGCAGCGCCAAAATGGGCTTGATCGCGAGATTCGGCTGATCCATCGGCTTGATAAGGATACGTCGGGGGTTATGGTGATGGCGTTGAATCCTGAGACGCAGAGCGCTTATTCGAGTTGTTTTGAGAAGCGGCTTGTTAAGAAGACGTATCTCGCGCTGGTTAGCGGGATGCTTGTCCATGAGACCGGCACGATCCGCTCGGCGCTGTCGCAGGCTGACAGTAAACCCAATTTAATGCGTGTTAATCCGCGAAAAGGCAAGCCTGCGGTTACTGAGTATGCGTTGCTAGCCGACTTTGGA
>JAIPFN010000063.1 GCA_021736615.1 Phycisphaerae bacterium
GACGTGCCCATTCACCCTGTTAGCGCAACCGAGGGCAAGGGCATAGAACCGCTTTTCGAGTATCTCGGAAGCGGCAAAACAGTATCGCTGCTTGGTTCATCCGGCGTGGGTAAATCTACGATTATCAACACGATCCTCGGCATTGAACGGCAAGCCGTCGCTCCGGTTAGAGAAGACGACAGCAAAGGCAGGCATACCACAACGCACCGCGAACTCATCCTGCTGCCGCAGGGCGGAGCCGTTATCGACAATCCTGGAATGCGCCAGCTGCACCTCTGGGTGGATCAGGACGGTATCAAGAGGGCATTTGAGGACATCGAACTGATCGCCGAAAATTGCAGATTTCGCGACTGCACCCACGACCACGAACCCGGATGTGCTGTATTGGAGGCTCTCGAAGATGGCACTATTGACTACCAGCGGATCGAAAACTTCCAGAAGCTCAAAGACGAGATAAATGTGCTCGAAATTCGCCAGGAACAAAATCGCAAAGCAAAAGAAATAGCCCGGCAGCGCAAAAAGATTAACAAAACAAATAAGTCAAACATGAAAAAGAAGAAACGCAAAAAGAAATAGGCGAATTAGAAAGTCCGGCTATGGCAAACGAAAAAAAATATGAACCGTTAATGGATATTGAAAACGTCCTGCCGATGCTTAACAAGATTGCGATCTTTGCCGGACTTACCGAAAAACAGCTCTACACGATTTTCAGATTGCTTACAAAGGCAGATTATAAAAAAGGTGAGCTTGTCTTTGAGCAGGGCGACAGCCCCACTCATATTCATATTGTCCGATCCGGCAAAATAAAACTTGTCGTCTTCAAGGACGACACCCCGCTGGAACTGGCAGAGTTCAGCCAAGGCGACTGCTTCGGCGAGGCCTCGGTAATCGGCATCCAGCCCCACGAAGGATCAACCGTCGCTTCGGAAGACTCACAGCTTATTGTTCTTTCAAGAAAAGCTTTGCTTTCTATTTACGACACCGACAAGGAGCTTTTTGGCATTTTGATCCTCAACATAGCAAGAGAAATAGCCCGCCGCCTATACAAGTCCGACCAGACACTTCTGCATTATACGGTATAACTACCGGATCATAATCGATTATTCCTGAAATTACAGATCGAATGCCAGCTATAAATATTTCTAATGCCGCCTACTTCAAAACGCCGACTATCGCTATATAGGCCGCAATCGCGGTATAATTTTAATTTGAGGTAGAAACATGGTAGACGTTAGAAGAAAAGAATGGTTTGAACATGGCTCCATGCCCCCGTTCAAGCCGAATATAAACGTCAATTGGAAGCTGTTCTTATTGCTCATACCTGTTTTGCTGGCCCTCTGGCTGGCAACGGGCATATACATAGTCCAGCCCGGCGAACAGGCTGTTGTCCGAAGATTCGGGAAAGTCTCCCGAACAACCGGACCCGGTCCGCATTTCCATATCCCCCAGCCGATTGAAAAAGTTGACAAAGTAGCTGTTGAAAAGATTAGACGTATAGAGATCGGATTCCGCACCATTGATCCCGGCCCGCCGGCAAGATACAAGTTTGTCCCGGCAGAATCGCATATGCTAACCGGCGACGAGCAGATCGTTGACGCACAGGCTATCGTCCAGTACAAGGTAAGGGATCCTGCGAAATTCTTATTCAACGTTCGTAATCTGGACACCCCAAGCGGTGCTCTTACAGATGCCGCCGAAGTTTCGCTAAGGCAGGTAGTGGGTCAGAGACCGATCGATGATGTCCTTATCGGTGAAAAACTCCAGATCGAAATTGATATCAGGGAATTCCTGCAAAATGTAATCGACGGCTACGATAGCGGGCTAAGGGTCATAGAAGTAAAGCTGCAAACGGTTCAGCCCCCTAAAGAAGTTGCTTCTGCATTTAGCGATGTAGTCAGTGCCAAGGAAGACAAGGATACGCTGATCAAAAATGCCGACGGCTATCGCGAGGACCTGCTCCCAAGGGCCAGGGGCCAGGCGGTGCAAATCATCAGAGAAGCCGAAGCCTATAAAGAAGAACGGATAAAACGATCCCAGGGAGACGCCGACAGATTCCTCGTCGTCCTAAATGAATACTCAAAGGCAAAGGACGTTACCAGGAAAAGAATGTACCTGGAAACTATGGAACGCATTATGCCGGATATTAAAAAATTCATAATAGACCCTGATACCGGTGGAAATATGCTTCAGTTTTTACCGCTGGATAAAGGAGGTGACAAATGAGTCCAAAACTAATAACAATACTGGTTCTTGCAGCGATCGCAGTCTTTCTGTTTTCGCAATCGCTTTTCACTGTTGACGAAACTGAACAGGTGATACTTACGCAGCTTGGCAAATACGTTAAAACGGTACCGGATCCCGGACTGTATCTGAAGATTCCATTCCTCCAGAACACTGAGAAGTTCGAAAACAGAGTACTGGAATATGACGCTGCCGCTGCCGAGATACTCACGAGTGACAAGAAAAAGCTTGTCATTGACAATTATGCACGATGGCAGATCGCAAACCCGCTGAAATTTTATCAAACTGTCCGGAGCGAAGCAGGTGCACAGGAACGTCTTGACGACATAATTTTCTCTGAGATTCGAGAAGAACTCGCTCGCCACACGCTTACTGAAATCGTCGCAGAAAACCGTAACTCGCTCATGGAAACCGTCACCAGTCAATGCAGAGAAAAGGCTGACGAATACGGTATCGACATTATCGATGTTCGCATAAAACGTGCTGACCTGCCGTCAGAGGTAGCACATTCGGTTTACGCAAGGATGAAAGCCGAAAGAGACAGGATCGCAAAGAAGTATCGTTCTGAGGGCGAAGAAGAAGCCGTCAAGATCAGGGCATCAACGGATAAAGAAAAGACGATCATGCTCGCCGAAAGCTATCAAATCGCCGAAAAACTAAAGGGAGAAGGCGACGCAGGCGCCATCAAAATATACGCCGAAGCTTTCGAACAGGACCCCGAGTTTTACGCATTCGTAAAGACACTCGAAACATACGAAAAGTCGCTTAAGAAAGACACAACAATAATACTCCCGGCAGACTCAGAGTTCTTCAAATACCTCAGCACAAAGTAGGGGCACACCTGTGTGTCCGCCCGCTAGAAAAAGGGGGACTGGCTACGTTCTGCCGAAGGCAGGTTGTACCTGTCCCCTTTTTTAAGATATGTAGCCGATGCCGCATCCACGCTGTCAACTTGAATATCCAATAACGAACAAGGAATAGCCAATAACAAATAAAAAACAGTCAGGCCTATTCGTCTTTTACTTTATAATTCGATATTCCGTGCCTGCCCTGAGCTTGTCGAAGGGTTGGATGTTAAATGTTCGCTTTTTCACAGAATAATCATAGAATCCCCATACGAATAAAACCGGTACTTCTGCTCAATCGCATGGCTGTAAGCTTCCATTATTCTATCCATCCCCGCGAAAGCTCCTACCAGTGCTATCAGTGTTGATTTGGGCAGGTGGAAGTTTGTTATTATCGCGTCGACCGCTTTGAACTCGTATCCGGGTTTAATAAACAGCTTCGTCGCTCCCTGGTCAGCTTTTAACTCTCCGCCCGCTGCAATCGTTTCCAGCGTTCTTACCGAGGTTGTCCCTACCGCGATTATTTTCCCGCCCACCGCTTTGCTGCTGTTAATTATTTCCGCGTTTGCAGCATCCAGGGAGTACCGTTCGCTGTGCATAGGGTGGTCGGCCAGGTTTTCGGCGGTTACCGGCTTGAAGGTTCCGGCGCCTACGTGCAGTGTAACGTACGCGATGTTCACTCCGGTACTTTTAAGCTCGTCCATCAGCTCCGTCGTAAAATGCAACCCTGCCGTCGGTGCCGCGATAGCCCCTGCATTTTTCGCATAGACCGTCTGGTACCGCGAGAAATCGTCCGCAGCCGTATCGGGGTTGTCGTCCCGTTTGATGTATGGCGGCAGGGGAGGAAAGCCCGTTTGTGCGAGTATGTCTTCGACGCTTCCTTCAATGCCGATATTAAGCACCCACTTACCGTCATCGCATCTCTCGGCAGCGGTAATCTCACAAAATGGATTTCCGTCATTTCCGATCAGATCGACCACCTCGCCGACTTTGATCTTGCGCGAATTTTTCAGCATAACTTTCCAGACCGATGGGGCTATCTCTTCCAGGAAAAGCCCCTCCAGTTTCGCCCCGGTCTTTCTTTGCGCAAAGAATCGTGCGGCGAGCACCTTGGTATCGTTAAGTACCAGGCAGTCGCCGGGCCGGATATACGCGGTGATATCCGAAAAAGTCCTGTCGGCAATAGCATCAATAGAACGGTCCAGCACAAGCAGCCGGCTAGCCGAGCGTTTATCCGCCGGTTTCTGTGCGATAAGCTCGTCCGGCAGTTCGTAATTCAATAATTCTGTAAGCATATATATAAATGCCACGGCCGAAAGGCCGAATCCTCAATTCGTAATTGGTAACTCGTCATTTTTCAAGATAGCTCAAAGGCAATCTTGAGTATTATAAGACATAAGTTCGTCCCGCGGAATATTTTTATTGTTGTAATCGATGGTATTGGGCTATTTTTTAAAAAGTTCGATAAGGTTTGTAGAATTTGCGTTACTTTTTTCCGATATGGTAATCGTAATTAATAGCAGATAATTTTTAATTTTTTAAGAAGGTTTTGAATATGACCCCGCCAAAGTCATTTGAAAAAGTATCAGCATCGATTTGTTCGATGGATAAAGATCAACTCCAAAAGCAGAACAAGGGTTTTAGACGCAATTTTAAGCTTGATTTCACAGCCGCATACCTCAAAGGGTGCAGCGAAGACAAGCTAAGGCACATCCTCATGGCCGCTGTAATGACAAAACGCTAATAGAGTCCGGTGTCCAGCGGGCAGCCGGCAGCGTTTTACGCACTCCAATTCATTTTTTGTGATTTACGCTAAATATGCGCAAAAAAAAACCGGCACTAGAGAGAGTACCGGTTTTTAGTCGATGCAAATTTGGGTATAAAAAAATATCAAAAATATAATGTTGCCTCGACTCATAGAGAGATAGAGATATAAAAAAAGAAAAGAGCTTATCTAACTGTTATTAGTATAACTGATTATCAAGCCTATGCAAGCATTTTTTTGCCAATTTTAACAAAAAAATCAAAAACCCGCATTTAAAAGCCAAAAAAAAGCATTCCAGGCAAAAAAATTTAAGGCAAGCCCGGAAATAATAAGTCGCAGAAACTGCAATTCCGCAGAAATCTCACGAATAATTCTAGGTGAACGCCATCGAGAAATATTCGAGCTGACTCCGACTATAGTAAGGGGTTTTCGTAAAATAGTCAAGACTATTTTATGATGCATGCAATTTATCCGGTGATATATGAATTAAAGACATTCAAAGTCGCATCAATTTTTTACAGGAAGATCGCATATGCTGCTAATATTAGTGACAGTACCCCGATAAGTGTGCAGGACGAGCCAAGGGGAGGTATCTATCGATTTGCCTGCCAGCCCAGGTACTCTCGTATCTGTCCGGCTTTTTTGTTCGTTATATAACGACCGGCCGCAAAGAGCAGACTCTGCTGTGCCGGTGAGAGGTTGTATCGCGTTTTTATGGTTCTTACAAGGTTGAAGGGGGTTACGGCGAGATCCTTCATACACCCTTGTTCTTTAAGGCAGTTGAGATCGTTTTGCGAAAGCCCGAATTTGAATAATTCGTCGAATGTTTCCAGTCCCCGAAGGTCGTCGAAGCTGATGAATACCGTCTTGATGTCTGGGCCATAAAACTCGCAAGTGCCTAAAGCTTTGACGATTTCGCGAGCACGTCCCCTCCACGAATCCAGCGAGAGACCCATGGCCCGGATAGCGGTATCGGCCATAAGCGGCGGCTTTGGAGTATTGGAAAACGGAGCCGGGTTTTCCTTG
This sequence comes from Phycisphaerae bacterium, assembly GCA_021736615.1. The sequence continues at coordinate 5,878 of JAIPFN010000063.1, forward strand.
AAGGCATCAACGACGATCAGCAAACGTCGGGCAGTCTTTTCCGCCGACAGCAGCCTTACCGCTGTTATTGTCCCAAGGTTGTCGGCCATCCCGCCGTCAAGCAGATGGAGGTAGCGGTTTTTCGGATCCATCGTGCTTTGCAGCGACGTCGCCGGG
>JAIPFN010000064.1 GCA_021736615.1 Phycisphaerae bacterium
CCAGTCGCCAGCGACAGCTATCGGCATTCCCCAGGCCTGGAATCCGAATTCTCCGAAGAGCTCGAAGAGGTTATAGTCGTCTGCATATACTTCATTACCGCCCCTGTTAGCTATGGTATTGCCGAAGAAGCTGTCACCGGTGCTCCAGGTGCTTTCCAGGCTTCCCCTGTTTTTGATGTTGCCGTAATCATAGTAGCTGACACCACCGATGGCGTATCTTTTGCCTTCGAGCTGTTTTTTGATGTATGACTGTGCTCCCCACAGCGAAGTGTCCACGCCGGCAGAATCTTCATCGACCCAGAATCCGGCGCCTGTAAAATAAATTTTGGTACTGTCATCAAGGTCCCGGACATAACTTATAGCTCCGCCTTCCGGGCTTATGTTGTCATCCCAGATGAGCTTGGTCTTAAGCGGAACATAAAACGGCATTTTCATTTTACCGGCATAAACATTCAATCCTTCAATCGATGCCGGATGCCAGTCTAAATACGCCCAGTCAAGAAGGAAATCCTTCGTTGAAAAGCTGTTATCCAATGTCTGGTTGCTGGAAACAGGATCGGCGGTACCGCTGACAAATCTGAATTTGGCATCTAACTCATCGTTGACTTCGACACCGAGTTTAAAGCGTGCACGGAAACGATGTCTGCTCCGGCCTTTTTGCCAGTCGGTGTCGGCGTAGGTGTCAGCTGTTTCGTGGCGGTATCTGAAGTCGCCGCCGAAGCTGAGCTTGTTGAGCCATGCCGGTACCTGGGCGACGGCATCCTGAGCGACTGGTTCTTTGTTTTCGAGAACCTTGGTTACTCCGGTTTCGATCAGTTTTTCGCTGACCTGCTTTTCAGTTTGTCTTTCGGCTTTAAGCTCGGCAAGTTCTGTCTGAAGCTGCTTTAGAGCGATTTCCAGTTTTTCGATCCGAGCATCGGATGCGGCATCGGCAAAAGCCCGGTTGGCGGTAGTGACAGCCACGAGCAAACAGATCAGTAAGGCAGTTACTAATTTTTTACAGTTTCTTTCCATTAAACATATTCCTTTCTACAATCAGGTTACTAAATACTCTCTGAGGTCAATAACCGCTGCGCGATTACTTAATGTCAGGGGTTACTTTGATTTTCGAGGGCTATTTATTTTGAAGGTTGGCCGTGTGTGTACTAAGCAATCGAAAATATGACAAAAATCCGGATCGGAGATGCCAGAACTAATTTTTATACATTTTCATTATGATGTTCTTCTATAAAAAAGTAAACTTAACAACTTATAGACCTCGCAAGCCTTTTTGTGGGGGATTCCCAGTTTATTCATGGGGTATTATAACAAAAGCGGTATTTAAATGCAAATAAATTTCATAGGGTAGATCTGGCGAGTGCGAGGTTGTTTAGCAGCTTAAAGTTGCTGAATCGCCGTTTTCATCCTTTCCAGGGCTGTTTTCAGGGTTTGTTTCGGGCATCCGAAGTTTAGCCTCATGTGGTCAGTTCGGCCGAAGTCGATTCCGGCGCACATACCAACCCCTGCTTTTTCGAAGAATTCCGGCGGGTTCGGCAGGTTCAGTTTTGACACGTCGATCCATGCCAGGTAGGTTGCTTCTATGTGGTCCATCGACAGTTCGGGAGTTTCGGCGATGAATGCTTCGACCATGTCGCGGTTGTTTCGCAGGTATTCGATCAGTTCTTTGTGCCAGTCAGCTGAGTCTCTATATGCCGCCAGAGTTGCGACGTATCCCAACGCGTTTACCCATGGGACTATTCCGGATCGTTTGCTGATGAACTTTTCTCTCAGTTTATCGTTTGGGATGATTGCCAGTCCGCAGCTTAGTCCGGGCAGGTTGAATGTTTTGGCCGCCGACAGCAGGGTTATTGTGTTTGCCGCCGCAGCGGCTGAGAGGGTTGCTGTCGGGATGTGCTTTTTGTCGTCGAGGATCAGCTTGCTGTGTATCTCGTCCGAGCATATTTTGATGCCGTTTTCCAGACAGATTTTCGTTATTGCATCCAGTTCGTCGCGGTCGTAAACGCGGCCTACCGGGTTGTGCGGGTTGCAGAGCAATAGCAATTTGGTTTTCGGAGTTATCGCGTTTTTGAAGGCTTCAAGGTCAAAGGTATAGCGGTCATTTTGCCTTGTCAGCGGGATCGATACCAGTTTTTGTGTTTTCGCAGGCGCGGTAAAGAACGGCGGATAAACGGGGCTGAATGTTATTATCTCGTCGCCGTCGCCGCCTGCGGCATGGCAGGAAAGGTGAAGTGCCGATACCAGGCCCGGCAGCCAGATGATCCAGTCGGGCTCGATCTGCCAGCCGTATTTGTCGCTGATTCTTTTGACGATGACGTCGATTAGTTCCTGCGGCGCCACCGCATATCCGAACACGCCGTGATCGATGCGGTTGTGGAGCTGGTCCATGACAGCCGGTGGCGACTGGAAATCCATGTCGGCGACCCACAAAGGTATAATGTCAGTTCCCGCATACTTGTCCCATTTCAGGCTGCAAGTTCCGCGACGGTCTATTATTTTGTCAAAGCAGTTATTCATCTGCGTATTTAACCACAGATTACACGGGTTTTCACGGATTATTTCAGAAAAAGGGTTCCTGTTTTTTCTTTTTTCCGGATATTTCCTTTAATATTTTGATAATGTTGGTTATTGTAAGAGAGCTGTTTTAGAGCGGATTTCTGGCTATGACAATTCAATGCAATCAGATTGTCCCGCCGAGCTGGGAAAAAGAAAGCTACTGACAAAGGTGATTAAAATGGTTAAAACGAACGCAAAAATAGGTGACTGTCCCCTATTGTTCAGCGGCAGGGTATCTTCTAAAACATCATATACATCATTTAGAAAAAGAAGTCACGCTGGCAAAATAATTTCTTCAAATCGTATTGGAGAATTTCTCATATAAAGGTTTCTTGTCGGATGAAAAATGTTTGCCTGTTAGACAACCCAATATCCGGTTCGCACATTCACTCCGGTCGGGTGGCGGACTTATTGGCACTGTTGAAAGACAATGGTTTTAACGTAACCTGCGAAACATTGGTTTCTTTAGAACAAACCCGAAATATTATTAAATCCCAAATAGAAACAGACTGCGAGCTATTTATTGTTTCAGGCGGAGACGGGACTGTCCGTAGTGTCGCTCAGTCTCTAATCGGCACGGGAATACCTTTGTTGATTTTTCCTTCAGGCAATGAAAACTTACTGGCTACAAAACTCGGACTCAATCCGGAACCTTCTGAGGCGTGGAAAGTTATCAGTAAAGGTGAGTGCAAAAACATTGATGTCGCTCAAATAAACGCTATGATTTGTATTGCTGTGGCAGGAGTCGGTGTCGATGCAGCTATCGTTCATCACGTCCATCGCAAACGAAAAGGGCATATCACATTTTTTGATTATGTCTGGCCGACCATTAAAACCCTTCTGTCGTATCGCCATAAAAAGATAGACATCCGTGTTGACGGGCGAGATGTTTGCTCTTGCAAAGCCTTTGTCTTTATCGGCAACATTACAGAATACGGCGGCGGCTTAAAGATTTTTGACGGTGCTGTTTGCGACGATGGACTACTGGACATGGCGATCTTCGAATGCAGCAACTTTTTTCAACTCATATATTTGTTTTTTCTTGCAGCCACGGGATGGAAAGGAAAGTCTTCGCTGATTCGGCATTTCAAGGGAAAGCAAATCACCATAAGCTCAGAGTGCAAAAGTTTGAAGACTCAGATCGACGGAGACCCGGGGCCGAAAATGCCGCTGGATATTAAAGTTGTTGCCGGCGGATTATGTTTGCTTGTGCCGTAATGTTAATTTCGAGGAAGTAATGGACGACCGAAAAAAAATATCCGATTATTATGGCTAACAATTTTGATTACCGCATCATTGCTGGCAGGCGTTGTTATCCTGTTTGAGTGTACTTCTCTGGATTTGACGGTGCAGGATAAATTTTATGATTTTCAAACGGGTGAGTGGTTAATCGACCGAAACAATTCACTATTGGATTTATTTTTCTATTCCGGTCCGAAATATTTACTCGTCGCCTTTGGAGTTTTTTGCTTAGGGAAAGTTATTTTTACCCCGAAAAGCAAACAGCCGATCAGGGACCGCTATTTCAAGATATGCCTTTTCCTGGCACTGGTTCCACTGACTATTTCCGGCATAAAGAAAGTGTCCAATATTTATACTCCGGCCCAGACGGACCGCTATGGCGGAAAGTATCTTCATGTGGGTCTGTTTGAAGACTATCCAGCTGATTTTACTCCGGACAAACCCGGACGGGGGTGGCCTGCCGGTCATGCAAGCGGTGGTTTTTCTTTGATGGGATTATATTATTTCTTTACTAAAAAATCCCATCGAATCTTTGGGCTTTCTCTTGGATTGGCTGCCGGATGGATTACAGGAATCTATCAAACTCTCAATGGTCAACATTATATCAGCCACACAATTGTCACGATGCTGCTGGCGTGGATGCTCATTAACCTGATTGAGTTAATCGGCCAACTTAAATCCAGTAAATCCCGACATTAAAAATTCCGCAAAATGAAAACCGGTACAGAATGGAACAGTTTTGGTACCGCTTTTTCAGTCGCATGTTTTGGGTTGATTTAGAAATGTCTAGTGCAAAAAAACGCCCGCCTGGGAATACTCTCAGGCGGGCGATATTTATTACTTGATTGTAAACTGGTTGTTTATGCGCCAGGTTTGTCAACCGGTGCTGTTATCGCATAATCTTCAAGCCAATCGTCGGCTAATACCGCAAAATCTGCGAGATCCGTAATGCAATTGCCGTCCATGTCAGTTTTGTCGAATACAGCCACTCCGGCGGCAATACCGGCCGTGCAGGCATCATCGTAAACGTCAATTGTTATGGTATCTGTTATTGCAACCGAACCCGGGCGGGTAACGGCAAGTGCTATCGTAACGATAGACGGGTTGTTGGTATTTTTGGTGATAGTAACATCTGTAGTCTCAGCAGTTTCGTCTGAGAAAACAACACCATTGGCAGGTTCGGCGGTCCAGAGATATGTCAACTGCGGCTCTAAGGGGTCGTTATTGGTAATGTTGTTTGGATCCAGTGTTACCGCTTTGCCGGACCAGGTAATCCAGTTGTCGCCAATATCGACAGTAGGTGCCAGCGGATCGTCGACCGATATATCGAGATGGAATTTCATATCTCTGCTCACATTGTTCATGGTAGTGTCGCCAACCCCATTACCGGCGGTGCCGGACATGTATCGCGTGCCGCCTGCATATTCGTCGTTGGTAACGACAATATACGGAATTCCTGTCTGCCAGGCCGATGTGCTGGTGGTCATGCCTACATCGATACCATACTCCGTGCCGGGCGACAACAAAACCGGTTCGTCAAATGTCCAGGTCATGTATTCACTTGAGTTCCATGTGAAGTCCTGAGTAGCCGTCTCACTGTAAATCTCGGTGAATACCCATGTCGACGAGTCACCAGGAACGACTCTGTCGATCGTTCCAACGCGAATGACATACCCTTTAGTAGGCTCTGCTTTTTGAGTATCCGATATCTGATACGTAATAGCGTTGAGCAGAGAATTGTCGCTGCCGGTCGTAAACGTCTGGCCCTTTGGATAGCCGGACGCCTTCGTATCGGCCCACCACTTATCCAAAGCAACCTGCGCTCCGAGGTTTGCTATGTCAAGATTGTTGACTGCCGGAGCCGTATCGCTAGCTGACATCGTCGCTGCGTTTGCCGGTACCGCTGCCAGGGTAGCAATCGCCATGACTGCCAGACTTAATACTGTCTTAATTCGTTTATTTTTATTCATGATTTACTCCTGTAAATATTAAGTAATATTAAATTAAATAACTGAATTATTTAGCGATCGGTTCAGTTATCGAAGAATCCTTAAGCCATGCCGAAGCCATCTCGGCCAGATCTTCCAGACCTGTCTTACAGTTTTCATTGAAGTCAGCCCGATATTCCGCACCGAGGCCAAGACCGTAACGAGTAGCCATACAGGCATTATCGTAAACGTCGAGGGTTATGGTGTCGGTTTTTGCTGGATTAGTTTCGTCATTGACAGCAACAGTTACTGTTATTGCAGATACGGCACTGGAAATGGGACGGTCAGGAGTGACGCTAAGCTGGACGTCGTCGAAATTGAATTCACCACCGTCAGGCCCGGTACACGACAGACGAATCTGCAGAGGCAAACCGATCTGATCCGGTTGCGCTGCGGAGGAATCATAAGTAATCTCTGAAGAATAGAATTGTTCAGTGGTTGCGGCTATGCCGTTGTCGTCTACGGCGATGACGGTGTCACCGGCAAGGAGTTCAACTTTGTAAGTTGAGGTTGCATAACCGGCGTTTTTGCCAACCTTGACAGACAGGGTATATGTTCTTTCTGTTGCCAGGGTCTCGGTAAGAACCTGCGAAAGTGAAGTGTTTCCATTTACAAACACAACGTTTTCGCCCTCTGGTGCAATTCCGCCATAGGCCGGGTAACCGTCGCTGTCCGGGACACCAGGATTCCAGATTCCAACCCCAGAACCGGCACCGGTCCAGCCTGGGGTGTTGTTCCAGGTGTAATCACCGTCAGCAAGTACAGGATCTTCAAAGCCTGCGTTTGCGATTGCGATATTACCGAAATCTTTTGTGATCGTAATCGCCGGAGCCGGATCGTCTGGGCCTGGATCGAAATTAACCGTAACACCGGCAGGAGCGTTAGTTGTCCAGAGATAACTCAGGGTTGAACCGCCGTCATCGACAACATCCAAATTCAACGGTACGCTTTCACCCGACCAGGTGATCGTATCTGTTGTCGTGCCATTTGTCAGTATATCGACAGATTTAATTTGTGCATCGTTGGTAAACATATAGATGCGGCCCGGGACCATGCACGGATCACCGTCGGTGTAGTCAATAACACCCGGATCGCCGTTTAGATACGAATCCACCTGCCAGTAGTATTTTCCAGGACCCGGTGGAGTAAATGTATAGGAACTGATGTTTTGACCGGAGACAATTCTTGTGTAGTCACCGGGATTGTTAGGATCGGTACTAATCTCTGTGCCAAACCATACGTCGACATATGTTTCGGTTGCATCGTTAGTGTTCGGGTCCATATTCTCCCATTCCAGCGTTACAGCGGCTGGATAAGCGGCAACCAGTTCGCCGTATGTCGGCGAAATAATTCTCGCAGTAGTTGAATTGTCAGCCACCAGCATCCCGGCCATCGCTCGTCCCAGGGCATCGCCGACCAGCATATAGGTTTCGGCATTGTGATTGTAATGGTAACCCGTAGTGGTTGGAGAGATGCTGCCGTCACGCCAGAAACCTCGTGCCTCAACGGTCTTGACGTTGCCTTCAAACTCAGGGTGCCTGGCAGGATCGCCTGCGGCAAGCTGACCATTGGCAACGGTAAGGGCGCCTCCGGTCATATCCCAACCGTTTTCAGCATAGGTCGCGAGCACGAATGGCGCATTCGTTTTAATCTTACCCGGGTAGCGGTTTTCGAAGTAATCACGGATGTCATTGATAAAGTTGACCATGTTGAGCTCGTAACGGCTTGCCATAGGTTCGCCCATATCCTTGTTTCCCTGCCACCAGACATAACCTGCGATCTCGAATCCCTGGGCGGCATACTCAGGGTACTCGGTGGCAAAGTTATCCAGGATATCGGCAGCATTGAAAACCGTATAGACGTTCCAGTTGGCGGAAGATTCCGCGCCAACTCCCGGCTCTGAGGCCGCACTTGACGTGTGCACGGTCTTGCTGATGTAGATCTGACCATTATTTGTGACCTGACAATTCGCGGGATAAGCCGTAGCGTCAGCCCATGCAGGTGCGCCCATATCACTTTCGGCCAGGAAGCAATCGTCCCACTGCTTACCGGCATACCATACAAACGGCGTCGGACCGGCGCCTGTCAGCCAGCTGTTGGGACTCTCGCCGTAAGCTGCATATGTATTGCCGTTATAATCGAACCGCTCGGTGCTCGGAGGAGCATAGTCCCAACTGATGCTGCGATTGCCTATGGAGGATTTGATGACGATGACCGGTTCGTCGTAGCAATATCCCATGACATGGCCAAAGCCCAGTTCCGGGCCGAAGTGCGAACTGTTGGCGCCGAATTTCGGAGTCAGCGGACCATCGCCAAATGCAGAGATCACACCTCTATACATAACATCATTTCTTACCGTCCAGCCGCCGGTAGTATCATCGACAAGCCAGGGAAACATGCCGGCATCTGTGATAGTTTCCAGAGTCCCCGCCTCACTACCGGCGATTCTACCGAAACCCACCATGTTCGATTGGCCCGCCAGAATAAACACTTTAACCGGTATTTTTTTATTAGGTGTTAATGCATCCGGATCAGGTAACACTTCCGGGACATCAATAGCAACGGCCAGGCTTTGCAAAACCAGTACGGCTAACAGAATTAGTAACTTTTGTTTTTTCATCCTTCATACTCCTTAAAAAAGTAAAATTAGCGATTAGCAATTAGCTAAAAGCAGTGGAAAAATCTGTTAAACTGCCAACGTGTTTTATCGTCCCGAAAGGTGTAGGCCATAATGCGCAGTTCTGGTAAAATGCGGCCTATGCCGCGCATTATTCGCATAGCTGCTTTTATCTGCATTTTAAACTATATTTTTTCTCGAATACACGAGAAATATTAAATTACCCAATATATATAGGACGTTGTTTCAGAAGTTGGCGGGGCTTAAAGGCTTAAGTATCAGGTTGTTTCTGGTAAAGTCAGTGTGATGTAAGCGGGATGGATGGAGAGGTAACGCAACCGGTGCTGTCGGTAATTTCATCAAATCGCGACATCGACAAATTATATTCAATCGCTACTCCAATAATCAATCATCACTCAATTCAGAAAAGAGCTGCTGGATGGTCTTTTCAATGGTAGGCATTATACCACAAAAGCAGAAATAAACAACGAGTTTTCTATTTGAAAACATCAAAATCGCAAAATTATCGACAGTCAAATTAAAAAACTCGACCTTTTTAATCCTCAGTCTTCTCCGGTTTTAGATCATCTTCCTTACTTTTGCCATTGTTTTTATTGATTCCGATCTTTTTTTCATAAGCTTTCAGCATTTCTTGTTTTTGCGACATGGTTAGTGTTTTTTGCTTCATCAGTATGAGTTCAAACATGGCAAGCTTTGTGGTCTTCTTTATTTCGTCTACCGCTTTGTTTACCGCACCTGGCAGAAACGGGGCAGCTATTATACGCGTCATACCGTTGACTTTTTTGGCCTTGAACACAGCGTCTATCATGTTATTAACACCCGCTTTCATGTGGCGTTCGGTTGGGACGATCATGTACCAGCCAATATTTTCATCAAAACCTTCATCAAATCCATCGACTACCTTGGGCAGCATATCCGACTCAAGGGGTATCGGTGCCATAGCAAGTATATTGTCAAGGCTTAGACCGAGTTTTGCGATTTCCTTTTTGGTTTTCGACAGTGATTCACTGAAAGCGTCCAACTGTTCCTGAGTTGCATCGTTGCTGTCTGCTATCTCGGCGGTCTTAACGATTTTGAGCAGCTTTTCCATGTCAAAAAGGGTTTTTTCTTTTATATCCATGACGATTATCAGGCCCGGACGGATTTTTTGTGATTCTTCAAATGAGAATTCTTTAGTGACCTGCCGGGCTAATTTGTCTATCTTATCGGCCTCGGAATTTGAGCCTGAGTATATGAATGTATTGTCGTAAATATACAATTTTCGATTATCAAGCTTTTCCGGCCAGTGGTCGGGGATGTCTTTTGCCGGTTTCTTTCCCCACCAGCCAAAGCAAACGGCCTGGGCGAATAAGAGGCATAACAGGCCAACTATAAATTCTTTATTGAGCTTTTTCATGATTTTCCCTCATTAGTCAATATTAACGATTCTATCCTTGAATTAACAATTAATCCAGTATCACAATAATTAAGACGCAAAAATGAGAGAAAATTTTACAGGTTTTTGATTTTTCACTGCAAAAGTGCATTCCTGTCCAAAATAATCTTGCTCACTTTTTTACAGCCTATCGGATATTTTCCTTTCATAATCAGGTGAAATTCGTTAGTATATAGGTACTGCTTTGGGGTAAATTTATGCGATGCAAAATAAAGAGATTCAGAGGCTAATTTTTCCCTTAGCAAGAAAAGCGATTGCCATTAGGGCAAAGTACCTCTTTAATTTTTAAATCAGATGAAGGTTTATATTTGGAGAATGGGAAGATGAAAAGTAAAAGAGTAACAATTTGGGTGATTTGCATCGTACTGCTTATCTTGTCCGTTTCGCAAGTTCATGCTTTTGTTACCATCGACGCCGATCACCCTGACATCCAATATGTCGGAAGGGTTAATTTTGATGACGCAAAGGCTCCAATTCTGTATTGGCCCGGGACCGAAATTATCGCGAATTTTGAAGGGACATCTATAAATGTTAAACTTCATGATTACGGCGATAATTACTTCTATATAATAATTGACGATGGAGTGCCAACCCTGATCGATTTGACTCCTGGTGCAAGAACTTATGCGGCGGCCTCAGGCCTTGCCGATTCAGTACATAAGATTCAGGTTTTTAAACGCACTGAAACACAAATACCAACACATACGCAGGAAGGTGAAGTCGGTTTTACCGGATTTGAACTTGAAGACGGCAAGTCGCTGGTTGCACCCCCCGAAAGGCCGCAAAGGCGAATCGAGTATTATGGAGATTCTATTACGTCCGGCACTTCTGTCGCTTACGACGGTGAAACCAGTGCCGCTTTCGGCAAAGATAATTATTACACTTATGCGGCGATAACTGCGAGAAACTTTAATGCCGAATATCATTGCATCTCAGTAAGCGGTATTGGCCTTTATTTAGACCCGTGGGGGTTTGGCGGTAATATGCAGACGCTGTATTACAATAAGCAATCAAAGACAACGTACTGGGATTTCAACAAGTGGACACCCCATATCGTAGTGATTAACTTAGGACAAAATGACAAGGTGGGTTCGTACACCCAGGCAGGTGCCGAACAGAATTATATTAATTTTACACAAACGATTCGCTCCAATTATCCGAATGCTCACATTATTCTTGCTTTAGGCAGTATGGATGCTACCAGAGCAGGGTCACCGTGGCCGGGTTATCTGCAAAATGCGGTTTCCGAACTTAATACGACTTATGGCGATTCTAAAGTATATAGCCTTATCTTTCCATATAGCGGGGGAGCCCATCCGGATGTTGCCAGACATGCGGTTATGGCGACCCAATTGACTGATTTTATCGACACAAGCATTCCGGATCCATGGCTTGGTAACGTAGATATCAATTCTGACAGTATTGTTGATAATGGAGATTTTGCTGTACTTGCATCAAACTGGCAGCAAACCGGTTGTGATCTTTGCAATGGGGCAGACCTGACCGGTGACGGAAATGTTAATTTTGACGATCTTTTGATTGTCGCAAATAATTGGCTTGGCGACTATGCGGACCATTCTCTGATGGGTTACTGGGAAATGAACGGAGATGCCCTTGACAGTTCATATTATGCCAATGATGGCATTGTTCATGGTTCACCGGTCTGGGAACCTTCCCAGCATAGCGGCGGTTCAATGGTATTTGACGGCATCGATGATTATATTGATATTGAGGGCTATAAAGGTGTAACCGGCAGGCAATCAAGAACTGTCTCAGCATGGATTAAAACATCTTCAGTTTCCGGAGTAATTGTTTCATGGGGTAACAGTTCCTATAACGGCAGCAAATGGATCGTTAGAGTCAGTAGTACAGGAACGCTCCGCGCCGAGGTCGGCGGTGGTTACATTTCCGGTACAACCGACTTGACGGCGAATGATCAGTGGCATCATATTGGGGTCGAAATGAACAACGATGGGACGCCGGAGATTTGAGTGGTTAAATTGTACGTTGACGGACAACCCGAAAGCGTTGCTGATGTAAAGGCCAAACCGATTAACACTGCCACTGACGAGGACGTAAGTATCGGCACTTATCAGGCAGGCAGTGCTCCCTTTTTCAACGGTCTGATCGATGATGTGAGAGTATACAGAAGGGCTTTAACTCAAGGAGAAATTTATGGGCTTTCTACTTCTAAAACTCTTATGCGGTTTGGGGTTATTACTGATTTGCATTATGCCGACCGGGACAAGGCGGGGTCGCGTTACTATCGTGACAGTCTTAGTAAGGCCGCCGAGAGTATCGCTTTGTTTAACGAGCAGAAGGTTGACTTTGTTGTCGAATTGGGGGACTTTAAGGATCAGGGGGTACCTTCCAGTGAGGCTTCCTCTATATCATATTTGCAGACGGTCGAGGGGGTTTTTCAGCAATTCAACGGTCCGAGGTATCATGCTCTGGGCAACCACGATATGGACAGTATTTCCAAGGCGCAATTTCTGGATAATGTTGAAAATACCGGTATAGAGGCAGGGCGGAGTTACTATTCTTTCGATGTCAAGGGTGTGCACTGCGCGGTGCTCGATGCCAATTTTAACAGTGACGGCAGTGATTATGACCACGGTAATTTTGACTGGAGGGACGAGAATATTCCAGATGCTGAGCTTGACTGGCTTAAAGATGATCTGGCAGCGGCGAAAGGAACCGTGATCATATTTTTGCATCAGTGTTTGGACGGCGAAGGAGAATATTATTTCAATAACGGCGTCAATGTGCGAAAGATATTGGAAGAATCTGGAAAGGTTGCCGCTGTCTTCCAGGGGCACCACCATGCGGGCGGTTATAACCTTATCAACGGAATTCATTATTATACATTTCCGGCGATGTGCGAAGGGCCGTTTCCTGAGAATAATGCTTATACAATTGTAGATGTGCTTGAAGACAGGATAATTGTTACCGGGTATCCTGTCGGCTAAAAGCGGGTCTCGCCGAGATGCGAGGGTGTGGTGAAGCGTTGACACGATTTTTGCTTAATAGTACTACCGGTATCGAAAGCGGTATATTGGTCCAAAATAATCTCGCTGACGTTATGTGAAGTTCAGGTTTTTTAAATTTTTCTTAAGGAGTTTTGCGATGAAGATGAAAATGTCATTATTAGTTACAGTCGTTGCGGTTGCATTTGTGTTTGGCGGTACTGTTTTTTCCGGTGAGCCTTTGAAGGTGTTTATTCTCGCCGGTCAGTCCAATATGCAGGGCCAGGGTAATATGTCTCCGGTTACGACCCAGGGGACGCTTGAGTACATCGTCGCCAATGAACCGGAAAAGTTTGGACATCTTAAAGACGGCGAAAATTGGGCTGTACGCGACGATGTCTGGATTTACTATGAGCGTGACGCTTCCACCACCATCAAAGGCGGACTGACGGCGGGTTTCGGTGCCAACAGTTCAGGGATAGGTCCTGAGCTGCAGTTCGGTAATGTCATGGGCGATTATTTTGACGGTCAGGTTCTTATCATCAAGACGGCATGGGGCGGCAAGAGCCTTGCCGTTGATTTTCGATCTGATTATGTAACAGAACCTGTCGCTGCAGGGCAAGTGGGGTATTACTACAAGCTAATGATGGATATTGTTGCTGATGTTCTGACAAACCTTTCAACGTACTTTCCCGCTTACAATCCAGCCGATGGTTATGAGATAGTCGGTTTCGGATGGCACCAGGGCTGGAATGACCGTGTCACTCAAACTTACAATGACGAATACGAACACAATATGGAGAATTTTATCAAGAATTTCCGTAATGATATTGGTATTTCCAATCTGCCGTTTGTTATCGCTACTACAGGAATGACCGGCTGGACCGACACTCATCCACGTGCGCTTTCGTTAATGGAGGCGCAGCTTGCAATGGAGGACTTTACTAAATATCCCGAATTTAAAGGCAATGTCGCTGTCGACGATACCAGGGACTACTATCGATCGGTAGGACTGTCACCGGCTGACCAGGGTTATCACTGGAACCGTAATGCAGAGACCTATTGCCTGATAGGCAACGCATTGGCAACGGAAATGCTAGAGATTTTGGAGAACCCATGGCGTGATAAGGTAGACATCAATGGTGACAGTATTGTTGATAATGTAGATTTTTCTGTGCTTGCATCAAAATGGCAGCAGACCGGTTGTGATCTTTGCAATGGGGCGGACCTGACCGGTGACGGCAATGTTAATATTGACGATCTTTTGATCGTTACTAATAATTGGCTTGGCGACTATTCCGACCATGCCCTTATGGGCCACTGGGTAATGAACGGAGATGCCCTTGACAGTACATATTATGCCAATCATGGCATAGTTCATGGTTCACCGGTTTGGGAACCTTCCCAGCATAGCGGCGGTTCAATGGTATTTGACGGTATCGATGATTATATTGATATAGAGGGCTATAAAGGTGTAACCGGCAGGCAATCAAGAACTGTCTCAGCATGGATCAAAACTTCTTCAGTTTCCGGAATAATTGTTTCATGGGGTAACAGTTCCTACAACGGCAGCAAATGGATCGTTAGAGTCAGTAGTACAGGAACGCTCCGCGCCGAGGTCGGCGGTGGGTACATTTCCGGTACAACCGACTTGACGGCGAATGATCAGTGGCATCATATTGCGGTCGTATGGAGAAATGATGGGTCGCCGGATATTTCAGAGGTTAAATTGTACGTTGACGGTCAACCCGAAAGCGTTGCTGATGTAAAGGCCAAACCGATTAACACTGCCACTGACGAGGACGTAAGTATCGGCACTTATCAGGCAGGCAGTGCTCCATTTTTCAACGGTCTGATCGATGACGTGAGAATATACAGAAGGGCTTTAACTCAAGGAGAAATTCTTGAACTTGCTGTGGGGAATTAAGGGTCAGAGTGTGACGGGATAAACCGGATTGGACGGTTCAATATTCACCGGCATTTAATTGTTAAACGTTGACCCCCTGTAATTATAATTGTGAAATATCTTGACATTTTTACATATTCGGGGATAATCCGCCGTTAGTTATTAACTCAAACTGACCGATTGGCCAGTTTTAGAATTACTAATTACGAATTACTAATTACGAATTGAGGTTTCGGCCTTACGGCCGAGGCATTTTTATAAAAAAATAAAAGCCACGTAATCTCTTTAATTTCAAAGAGTTACGTCAATATTCAAGCTGATTTCGGTCAGTTTGAGTTATTAGTTTGTCAGGAGACTAAGATATTATGGTTCAGGATAATCCAAAGATCATTGTTGAATATTTGTCGGATTCGGCAGTTGTTACGCTAACAGATGAAAAGATACTCGAAGAAGTCGATATTCAGGCACTCGAAAACTCGCTTACTCCACTGATCGAGCAGACTCCAGGTATAAAAATGGTCCTTGATTTCAGTAATGTTGAGTTTCTTTCCAGTGCGGTCCTCGGTTTGCTGATTCGAACCAGCAAAAAAATATACGAGTCGAACGGCCAGTTGAAGTTATGCAATATTAACGACAAGATATTCCAGATATTCTTAATAACCCGTCTTGACAGGATATTTGATATATTTAAAACTCAGGAATCGGCTTTAGCTGATTTCGACTAAAAAAAGCTAAGCGTGCGTTCTTGCAGTCGAAACAGCAGTTCGGCAGCAGATCTCGGAATTTTTGTTTTTTGTACTGATATGCCGGTAAAGAGGCTTGTCAAATAAGTCGATGGAATGTCTATGGTATCTGAGACACCGACAAAGAAGATCAGGGTAGTTGACAGTGATGTTTACGCGATCAGTAAGATCTGCGGACGGCTTTTAGATGAGGTACGTGCAAAAAACTACAACTCCGAAGAGATTTTTGCGATTCATCTGGCGCTTGAAGAGGCAATTCTTAATGCCCTTAAGCATGGAAACAAGTTCGATCCAAAGAAAACGGTCGATATTGACTATCTCATTACTGACGAAAAATGCGATATCGCAGTCGCCGACGAAGGAGCGGGGTTTTCGCCGGATTCTCTGCCGGATCCGCGGGCGGAGGAAAATCTCTATAAGCCATGCGGCAGGGGGGTTCTTCTGATGAGATCTTACATGGATGTCGTCGAGTTTAATGAACATGGCAACAGAGTTCATATGATAAAGT
Source organism: Phycisphaerae bacterium (assembly GCA_021736615.1). The sequence continues at coordinate 15,980 of JAIPFN010000064.1, forward strand.
ACAAAAAAACCAGAAAAGCATAGCGTTAGTTCCTCACTTTTATCTTTAATTAATCAGATTTGCAGATTATTTCTCGTTGCGTTCTCGTCCAAGCCTCCTTATTGGCGACCAAACCCGCCCTGTTTCCTGGCAAAAAAAGCAAAAAAAATGTTTTTTTTATCAGGACTACACTTGACATGATATGTAGATATGCTAATATCAATCTAGGTAATTACCTGCTTCAGGAGATGTGAATTTGAGAGTATCTTAAGTTTACTTCAGAGAAATTTGTCGCGGCAGCCATTTTTAGTGGCATCGCAGAAGGGTTTGTCGGGTTTCGGCAACACCTGGATAAGTCGAAAACTGGAGCGGCTTTTATTAACCAGGCAGCATGGAGAGTTTGTCATGGACGTTATCGACAGGATCGATAAAAGTTTGAAAGTCGCAGGGGTGAAGGTGGAGAGATTGCATCCCATAGGACAGGCCAATTCTATAACCAGCCGGTACAGATATTTTTTTGAAGGTCTCGGCAGTGCGGCGGCGATTTATCGTGCTGAAAATGACGGGAGAGATTTTATCTTTGTCGATTTCAATAAGGCTGCCGAGGAGATCGATAATATCAGCAGAAGTGATGTCATCGGCCGCAATATAGCCGATGTGTTTCCCAAAACCAGGGCGACGGGACTTATCGATATTTTCACGAGAGTTTATGAGACCAGCAAGCCGGAGAGTTTTCATGTCAGACTATTAAAGGACGGAGTTATCACAGGCTGGAGAAGCAACTATGTTTATAAATTGTCGAGCGGTGAGATCGTTGCGGTATATTCCAGCGATACAAAACGAAGACAAATGGATCAGCAGGCTATTGCGTACCATAAGAAGCTTCGAGAACTTGCAAGCGAATTGTCATTATCCGAGGAGCGTCAGCGTCGCAAGATCGCCGCAAATCTTCACGATCAGTTAAGTCAGTGGCTTGCTATATCGGTTATGAAACTGGGTTTTATTCGTGATTCTGTAGATTCGAAAGCTGCTGAAGAACTTGATGAAATCAGCGAGACTATTTGTAAATCGATAGATTCGGTAAGGGGTCTGATTTATGACCTTAGCTCGTCTACACTATACAGATTCGGGCTTGAGGCGGCAGTCTTTGAGTATGTCAATACTCTTTTAAAGAAATATGACAATATTGACTGGAAGTTTGTTTCGGGCAGGGAAACCGTAAATCTTCCGGAAGACATTAGTGTTTTGCTTTTTCAGTCGGTTCGTGAATTATTGTTTAATATAATTAAATATGCAAAGGCGAGTCATGTTGTCGTTGAGATGCAAATTTGCGGCGATTATTACGAGGTCAAAGTCAGTGACGATGGTGTTGGTTTTGATGTTTCCAGTGCAGGCTGCTTGAAGCGTTCCGGCGGGTTTGGTCTTTTTCATATGGCAGAAAGGCTTGAGCATGTCGGCGGAGAACTTCAGATAGATTCTCAGCCGTCGAATGCAAGCAGGTTTTGTTTGCGAATACCCTATTCAAACTGACCGGTTGGCCAGTTTGAAATTATGAGTTAATATTTCGATCTTACGGGCGAGGTTCTTATATTGAATAGGAGAATAGATATATGGCTATCAATGTTGTTTTAGCAGACGATCATGTGATAATGAGACAGGGATTGAGGGTGCTGCTTGACAAGCAGCCCGGCATGAAAGTCGTCGGTGAGGCGAAGGACGGAGCGATGGCTATTAAGCTTGTCGAAGAGTTTTCTCCGGACGTTGTTGTGATGGATGTCAATATGCCCGATGTTGACGGGATTACGGCGACCGAGAGAATTAGTCAGGTCGCACCGGAGGCCAGAGTTGTCGCGCTTTCGATGTCTACCAACAAGAAATTAGTTACCGAGATGTTAAAGGCCGGAGCCTGCGGGTATGTTCTTAAGGAGTATGCTATAACAGAACTTGTTACGGCGATCGAGGCGATAATGGCAGGTGAGACATATCTTTGCGCAAAAACAACCAGCCAGCTCGTCGAGGACTTTGTTCACGGTGCACTTGACGATGAGGACGTCTCTGATTCCAGGCTGACCAAAAGACAGGAGGATATTTTAAGCCGATTGGTCGAAGGGCAGGCCTCAAAACAGATCGCTTATGAGATGTCCCTGAGCGTCAAGACAGTCGATGCTCTTCGGCGAAAAATCATGAAAAAGCTGGGTAAGGATAACCTGGCCCAGCTTGTTAAGTATGCTGTTCGGGAAGGACTGACGAATCTTGAAGAATAGCTATCAGCCGTTAGCCATTAGCTGCCTGTTGGTTGGGGCTTTTTTTGAATGAGTTATGCCGTGTAAGTTCTTTAAATGTAATAGTTTATATTGTTTCTCCTCCGCATCAGGTCAGTTCGAGTAATTGACTTGATGAAATAGAAAAAGGCTTGTTAGACTGGTTTCGGATTGGGTCGATAGAGTCAGTGTATTGTTAACTGCCTAAAAAAAGCCGGGTTGTTTCGCGAGGGGGACAACCCGGCTTGGTTTTTATGAGCGTAAAGCGTAAGGTGAGTTTTTTTCTGCTTTTTTGGGCTGTTAATAATAAAAAACTCCAAAAATTTTCATTTTTTTTGTAACATATCCGTCCCTAAACCATCTTTAATAATAGAGTAGTTGATAGAGTAGTTGAAAACCCAATGTAGAGCTGCGAGCTTTATGGTAGGTGGAATGATCTGCTTGCGGGCAGGTCATTGTTTGTAAGTGCCTATAGTGTACATGTTTACGTTGCTTGCCTGGCGTTTTTTCGCCGGCAGACAGCGTGAATTTGTCTGATTTAACATCTTAAGGAACCTTATTTCAATAAAAGGAGTGTGCAAGTGGATAATGCTGCTGCCGGGCGCCAGGTGCCTGTTGATGATGTCAAGCTGGTTTCAGAGTTTCAGGACCGGTACCAGATTCTCCGCAAGGAGATACACAAGGTCGTTATCGGTCAGGAGAAGGTTATCGATCAGCTTTTGATCTGTCTGTTTTCGCGGGGCCATGCGCTGCTTATCGGCGTTCCGGGGCTTGCCAAGACTTTGCTGGTCAAGACCCTTGCCGGTGTTCTCGGCTGGGATTTTAAGAGAATCCAGTTTACTCCGGATATGATGCCTTCTGATATTACCGGTACGGACATTTTGCAGACCGACCCTATAACCGGTGAAAGGCGGATGCAGTTTATCAAGGGGCCGATCTTTTCAAATCTGATATTGTCCGATGAGATCAACCGTGCTCCCCCCAAGACGCAGGCGGCATTGCTTGAGGCGATGCAGGAGTATACGGTCACCGCGTCGGGGAAGATGTACGAACTGGATCAGCCTTTTATGGTTGCCGCAACGCAGAACCCTATCGAGCACGAGGGGACGTACCCGCTGCCGGAGGCTCAGCTTGACCGGTTTATGTTCAATATCGAGGTCGGTTATCCGGACCGCGACCATGAGATAGATATTGTCGACGATACTACCAGCAAAAACACCGCCGAGGTTCAGTCGGTTATGACCAAAGATGAGATTTTGCTTTACCAGGGGCTTGTTCGGCGTATGCCGGTTTCCAGGCATGTTCTCGGTTACGCGGTAGATATCGCAAAGGCTTCCAGACCGTCGGAAAACGGGATGGGGTATATTAATGAATATGTCGAATGGGGAGCCGGGCTTCGGGCATCGCAGTATATGATACTCGGGGCAAAGAGCCTTGCGCTTTTGAGGGGTTTGCCGACGCCGTCTTGTAAAGAGGTTCGAGACGTTGCCGTGCCTGTATTGCAGCATCGTATAATGCGTAACTACAAGGCCGCCGGTAAGGGGATCGATACAAAGACGATCATTCAGAACCTGCTTAAGCTCGTCAAGGAGAGCGACTATACGGCTAAGAGTGTTAAAACCGCTTCGCCCGGGATAACGCTTGATCTGCGGGGGCTTAAGAAAACATCGCCAAGCGAGAAGATCGCAAGTGCTTTGAAGAAAGTAAGTGGCTCGTAAGTCGAAAAATCAGCTTGTGTGAAAGGAAGTTTTGTGAAATTTTTGTTATCCGTACTGCCGCAGGTTTGTTGAGCAATAGGGTAAATACAAAATGGTTGCCCTGACAGCAGCTATGAGAAAACTGCTTTGCATTATTAATACAATGCTGAAAAATAATCAGCATTGAAATGGAAATTTATTAAAAAAAAGCTTGCCTTTAAAGGCAGTGTTACTAAATGGAGATTTTATTGAAAAAGCTTACAAAGTATAACATCGTAATAGCCATATTAATGAGTTTTCTCATGCTATCTGGCTGCGGTAGCAGTTGTACTGCTACTTCTCAAGAATTAAAGTCTGTCCGATCCATACAGAATGGATATATGAGAGCTGATGTTTATAAGAAAATGGGTAACAGCGAAAGTTTGGAATGTTGCGAACAAAAAGCGATAATTGAAGCAATATTTGACGACGATCTTCCTCCTAATTTGATTCAGCAAAGCCTAATGCCGTTATGCGAAAAAAGGGTATTGTGTCCGGAAGCCAGAAGTAAATTAATGGGAAAACTGAATTGGAATAAAGAAATATCTGATCAAATAAAGTATGAAATAATCATGAAGGTCAATGCGAAATCAGATTAGTAATCAGCATGGGTAAAAGGAAAGCATTTTACCCATCCCAACTAAAGGGATTTAAAAATGGCTTTGGGCGTAAATAAACGTGCTGATGACAAAGGGCAGAAGTACCTTCGGCCCGACGATCTTGCGTATTTCAAGAATCTGCGTTTTAGCTCGCGGGTTGCTGTCGACGGTGCGTATTCGGGCAAGCATAAGTCGCCGCTTAAGGGCTATTCGCAGGAGTTCACCGATTACAGGGAGTACAATCCCGGCGACGAGATAAGGACCATCGACTGGAAGGCTTACGGCCGTACCGATAAGTACATCATCAAGCTGTTCGAGAAAGAGACGGTTATGACCTGCCATCTGCTGCTTGACAGCAGTGCGTCGATGGCGTTTGGGGGGGAAGGTTACGAGAAGTATTTCGGGGCCGATGATGTTTCCAAGTATGATTACGCGTGTTATTTAGCGGCGGCGCTTAGCTATCTGACGATCAAGCAGGGTGATAAGGTGGGTTTGACCGTTTTTGATTCGAAGATCAAGTATCACTTTCCGCCGGGCGGGACTTATGGGCATCTGTATAAAATGCTGAGCATCCTGGAAAACAATAAGACAGGCGAGCAGACTTCCATTTCCCAGGCTTTGCGTCAGGCGTTTCCGATGTACAAACGGCGGGGGATTCTTATCGTGATTTCCGATCTGCTTGACGATGCCGATGAGATATTCGAGGCGCTCGATCTTTACCGGCACAGGAATTTTGAGGTGATTTTGTTTCATGTGCTTCATAAGAATGAGCTTACTTTGCCGGATATTGCCAGTGTGAATTTTATTGACTCGGAGTCGGGGGAGAAACTTTCTTCGATCCCAGGCGATATTCGCGGGTCGTACGAGCGTGAGCTGGCCGAATATAGTGATTCGATCGCGTCGACGGCTAGGGATAGAAAGATCGACTATCAACTCATCAGTACAGAGACGCCTTATGTTGCTGCGCTGCAGGAATATATGGAAAGACGAAGAATTTGAGAAAGCAATTACGAATTACGAATTACGAATTACGAATTTAGGAATCGGCCTTTGGCCGAGGCTTTTTTATGGATATGCTTTTACTGGGTCAGATCATTCTTGGCAATCCGGCATTGTGGTTCGGCGGGTTTGCCCTTGCCGTACCTGTGCTGATACACATACTGACCCGGCGTACTCCCCGCAAGCTGATTTTTCCTACGCTTAAGTTTCTTCATGCGGCAAAGGCCAGCCAGTCGAGTCTGTTTCGTATCCGGCATTGGCTTTTGCTTGCGGTGCGGACACTTTTGATAATGCTCATACTGATGGCGTTTTTGAAACCGGTACTTAGTCTTACAGGGGCACTGGCCAAAGATAAAGAAAAAAAGGGTAAGGTTGCTATCGTGCTTATGGATGTTTCGGCTTCGATGGGTTATTCGCCGGGCGGTGCGAGCAGCTTTTTGAAAGCGAAGTTCGCGGCCGGTAAGATCGTCGATCACCTCAAGGCCGGCGAAAGGGGCAATCTTGTATTGATGGCATCGATGCCGAGGTCATCGTTTGATGAACCCGGCGAAAATCTTTTCGTTTTGCGTAAGGATATAAAACAGGCCAAAGTCACATACGAAAGAGCCGACATTAACGCGGCAATCGCAGAAGCTGTTCGTCAGCTGGCATTTGCCGGAGACGTCGCAAAAGAGATGCATTTTGTTTCGGATTTTCAAAGGAGCAACTGGTCGAGTGTAGATTTTTCGGTTATCCCGGAAGATGTCCGGGTTTTGTTTGTTCCGGTTAGCGAAACCGGAGGTGGTAATATTGCAGTTACCGAAGTTGCGATACAGCCGGCGGCGCCAACGGTTAGCGAAGAAGTGCAGATCGTTACCAAGGTTGCCAGCTACGCAAGTGCCCAACGCACGCTCGATGTCGAGATGGTTCTGGAAGACGGCAAGGTTATGAAAGAGACGATCTCGGTGTCGCCGGATACTACCGGCAGCGCCGATTTCAGGTTCCGTCCGCCGTCGGCCGGTGATTACCAGTGCCGTGTGAATATTCCCGGAGATGATTTGGCCGTCGATGACAGCCGGTATTTTACATTTCGTGTAACCGATAAGATCGATGTGCTGGTCGTCTCGGACGAAGACCCTAAGGGCGATTTCTCCAGCTGTCGTTTTCTGACCAGGGCCATCAATCCGTTTCTCAAAGCTGGACGATCCACGGCGATGGCTACGGTGATTCGTTCGGCTCAGCTTGACAGGATCAAGACGGCCAGGTCACAGGTCGTGATTCTAACCGGCATAAACGAACTGTCTAAGGCGCATGCAAAGTTGCTGTATGAGTATATGGCAGACGGCGGGAGCGTGGTTTATTTTCATGTCGGCGGGGGGGCTTCGCATAATCTTTCGCTGCTGGCCGAAGTATCGAATGGCGATTTCATAAGTCCGTTCAATCTTACCGGCCAGGTGAGTTATTCGGATAAAGAAAAGTTCGCTTCATTTGCCAATGCAAATTTCGATCATCCGATCCTCAAGAAATTCAAAGAAACCGCAGAGCTTGGCGACTTTAAGTTTTACCGGTATTTTACAACCGAAAGAGTCAAGCAAAAAGGGCAGGTTCTTCTGCAGTATGACGACGGAAATATCGCCATGGCGTCCAGGGGCATCGGCGCCGGGCGAATTCTGTTATGCAATTTCAGTTGTTCGCTCGATAGCGGCGATATTGCCAGGCATACGCTTTTTGTTCCACTGATCCACGAGGTCGTAAAGTATACGCGGCCGGACTCTGCACTTTGTAATTCGTTCGAGGTTGGCCAGCAGTGTTCGCTGACGTTGAAGGGTGTCTCTAAGGAATCGGAATTCGAGTTTAAGAAGCCTTCGGGCCAAAGTACCAACGGTAATATTGAAGTCAGCGAAGACGAGGCAGCGATATTTTTTCCAATGTCCGACGAGTGCGGTTTTTACAGTGTGCATGTCGATAAGGAGCTCGCCGGTTCAGTGGCCGTTAACGTCAATTCTCTGGAAAGCAATCTCGATACCCTCTCGCAGGAGCAGATCACGAAACTAAGCCGGATACCCAGGGCGCAGTTTTACGCTGCAATAGCGAGTGCTTCGGCGCTGGATAATATTTTTGAAGGCAAGAGTCTGTGGCATTATTTCCTGATAGCTGCGATGTGTTTGCTGGCGGTAGAGCAGATAATGGTGCTGACGTTGAGGAAATGAAATTAAAAAGCAAAATGCAAAATGCAAAATGCAAAAAGACAAATGTAAAAATTAAAAACTTCGCGTTGAGGTAAGATAATGCCAGCAAATATATTCTTTGATCCGGTTATTCCAGCGGGGCTTATCTTTGGTATGGCCGGGGTTCTTGCCGCTCTTGCCGCTATGAGTTATATATATTTTTCCAGCGGGATCGGTCGCGCAAGGAAAATCGTATTGCTCGCGATCCGGCTTGTGGTGTTGCTGCTGCTGGTTATAATTCTTATGCGTCCGATGTCGATGGAGAAGCGGACCGAGTCCGATCAAAAGCCTGTGTTTGCGATTCTTGCAGACAGTTCGGCGAGCATGAATACGGCGGACATGAAAGGCGAAAAAACTCGCTACCAGGCGATGACGGATTCGCTGTTCGGTAGAGACTCCGGTTTTGTTGATAAGCTCAAGGCCGATTACGACGTCAGGTTTTATAAATTTGACAGCGATATCGAGCGGACGTGGGGCAAGCAGCTTGTCAAAGAAAAAACGGCGGACGGAGAGGATACGCTTATTGCCCAGTCGCTGATGAAGGCCGTCGGTGCCGATAAGAAAAACAAAACCCGCGGCATGCTTGTTATCAGCGACGGCCGGGATAACTCTCCCGACAGCATATCCAGCGTAACCGGTGCGGCGAGGTATCTTCGCTCCATGAAGGTTCCGGTATGGACGGCGGTGGTCGGGACGAGCAAAATGACGAAGGATGTTTACGCCGTGGCGAGGTTAAGCTCTAGTTTTATATTTGTCGATCAACCCGCTTCGGTGCATGTGTCGGTTTCCGGCAGCGGGTATGAAAACTGGTATGCCAAGGTCAACCTTTACCGGGAAGACGTGTTTGTAACGTCGCAGCAGGCCCATCTTCGTAACGGTCATGCTTCTCTGATCTTTCCTATCCATGAAGAGATGACCGGTTCTGTCAGATACAAAGTGGAGGTCGAGCCTCTCGCCGGCGAATCCGACAAGCTTAATAACGAGCGTACCATTATCGCAAAGATTATCGATGAGAAGACCAGGGTACTCGTCATCGAGGCACGGCCGCACTGGGACAGTAAATTTCTGCTTCGCTGTTTGCGAGCCGATACGAACATCGAAGTTACCTCGATCTTTCATATTAACGAGAAGAAGAGTTTTGCTATCGTCGAAAAAACAGCCGACGACGGAAGTGTCGACAAGACCGTTACTCCGGGCGTCAGGATGCCCCGCACAAAGGGTGAGCTTTTTAAATACGACTGCATATTCCTTGGCCGGGACATTGATAAGGTTTTTTCCACCGAAGAGCTTAGTCTTTTGAAGGACTATCTCACCGACCGCGGTGGCAGTATAGTTTTCTTCCGCGGCAAAGCGTATACGGGACGTTCTCGCGAGCTTGAGGCTATCGAGCCGATCATCTGGTCCGATGAGCAGGCACAGGACGTCCGGTTTGAGTTAACGAATATGGGCAGGTCCAGCCCGATTTTTGATTATCGTCCGCATACCGACAGCACGGATGTGATCATCCAGCAGCTCCCGTCGATGGCAAGCGTTACCCGTATTGACGGTCAAAAGTCGCTTGCGGTAGTCCTTGCCAAAACCAGCTCGGGGTTTGGCGGCGAAGAGGTTGCCACGGTTGCGTATCAGCGTTACGGCAAGGGCAAAGTTATGAGTGTCGGAGCGATGGGGCTTTGGCAGTGGTCGTTTTTGCCGGCTGAGATGAATCAGTATGACGATATTTATCGGCGGTTCTGGGGGCAGATGGTGCGGTGGCTGGTGACGGGTTCGGATTTTCTGCCCGGACAGGACATTTCGTTTTTGATCGATAAGAATACGTATGCTCCCGGCGAGAATGTTCATCTGTCGGTCAGTACGAAACTTATTGACAGCAATGCTTATGAGCCATGGATTCAGGTCACAGGGCCGGCCGGTAAAGAGGTGGTGATGATTCCGAAGCCTCAGGAAGACGACAAGGATCTTTATACCACGATCTTTACGCCGGATGTCGAAGGCGAGTACAAAGCTGTGCTGCATAATAACGTAGGGACGCCGTCGACTGAAGAGATGAGGTTTACGGTTTATCAGAATGCCCTTGAGAAAAGGTATGTCTCGGCTGACAGGGAACTGCTCGAAAAGCTCTCGTCGATAACCGGCGGCGAGCAGATGGAACTTGATGGTCTGAAGGATCTGCCGGCTAAAGTCGCCCAGTTTGAGCAGCTCTCATGCGAAAAGGTAAGAGCACACGATGTGTGGGACAGACTGGGAGTTTTTGCTTTACTCATAGGAGTAATGGGCGCAGAATGGTTAGTCAGAAGAGCATCGGGACTAGTCTAAAATGTATAATGACTATTGTATAATGTCTAATGAAAGAGTCTGGTCATGAGTGAGAATGAGATTCCATTGAATGAAGCTCTTGAGGGGCTTTGGGCTTTGCGGTGGCGGCAGGTTGTCAGGCTTTCGGTTATTAGAAGTCTTTGGCTGGCGTTTGCGCTGAGCATGCTTGTGTTTTATGTTGACGCATTGCTGGCTATAAGTCCGGGCGGGAGACTTCTTACAGTGCTTGGCTGTATTCTGGTCGTGGCTTTAATATTTATGATTACTTTAAAGTGGTTCAGCCGTAGCGGTGACCGCCAAAAGATGATCGCCCGTATCATAGAGAAAACCAACCCCGGCATGGACAACGCTCTTATCAACGCGGTGGAGTTTTCCGAGCGGATAGAGAATGGAAATGTTGAAAACGCATCACGCGATCTTATGGCCTCAGGTGTGAGGCTCGGCGTGAGCAGTCTTGACAGTGTCGAAGATTTTACGAGCCTTTCGCCGGATACTCTGGCCAGAGAAAAGAAAATTTTCATCGGTGTTACAACCGCCTGGGCTGTGGCGGCGATTTTCTTCTTCAGCTGGTTCTTTACGGAAGTAGCTCGTTTTGTAAATCCATATGGCGATCATCCGCCGTACAGTGCGACAAAGATCGTAGTTGACCCGGCCGGTGCCGTCGTCGAGTACGGCAATGACCTTAAAGTAAACGCCTCGGTAAAAGGCAAGGTTCCCAAAGACCTTACACTTGTTATGCGAGAACCCGGCGGCAATGAGATCGGCGATGTCGGGATGTTTAACTCAGACGAGGGCAAGTTCTTTCAAACGATAGAAAATGTCCGCACGGAGATGGAATATTTTATAAGGTTCGAAGGTTCGCGGAGCAAGTATTTCAGGATAAAACTTGCAAAGACGCCGAGGATAGAAACCGTCATGGCGAAATACAAATATCCCGACTATACGCGGATTAAGGGGAAGTCGCGCGTGCTTATTCCCGGGCAAAGCCTGTTAAAAGGCTACAAGGATACGCAGGTAAATTTGATAGTAGAATCGAATCGCCCGCTGAAAGGTGGGACGGTAACTGTTGGCGTCGAAGAGTATCCATTTACGCTGGCTGAAGAAAATTCCGTACAGGCGACGATCCCCTTAAAAGCCGAGGGGAAATTTTCCATCGTTATCAGCGACGTCGAAGGTAATCTCAGCACCGAAGAGTTTACCGGCGACATCCAGATCATAAAGGACCAGGCCCCGAGCATTTCGATAGTAAGTCCGGGCATGAATTCCTTTGCGATACCGACAGCCGAGGTACCGGTTGTCATCGAGGCCCAGGACGATCTCGGTGTGGGCAAGGTACGTTTTTTCCGCAGGCACAACAAATCCGCCGATAGCGCCAAGACGGTTTATGACGAGGCGGAAACAGAAGATTACGTGCAGGTCTCCGAGATGTTCGACCTGGCCGACCTTGGAGTGCGTCCCGGCGATACGATAGACTATTACGCCACGGTCAGCGATACATTGCCGGATTCGCCGCAGAGTGCGGCAAGTGCGTCTTTTACGCTGATGATAATATCCGAAGAGGAATACGCCAAGTACATGCAGAGCCAGATGACGGCAAAGGATCTTCGCCAGAAGTACGACAGGATATTCGATGAAATGGGCGAGTTGCTCGAGGCACAGGAATTGCTCGATCAGCAAAGAAAGGAACTTGAAGAGGTTCAGGCCGAACAGGCAGCTAAAGGGAACTCCGATTTTGAAGAGTTGAAAAACAAGCTCGAAGATCTTGCGCGTCGGCAGGAAGAGCTTAGCAAGAAAACCGATGAGGTTGCCAAAAAGCTGAAAAAGGAATCCGAAAACCCGGCAGTCTTCGATATCGAGAAGGATTACAAAAAGTCGCTTGCGAAATTTTCCGAGCAACTCAACAAGGCACGCGATCATATGGAAAAAGCATCGGAGAGCCTGAAGGAATCTTCCGGGAAACCGGGGACGTGTTCAAAGCAGTTAAGCGATGCCGGCGGCCAGCAGAAAAAGGCTATGGAGGCTCTCGGAAAACAGACCCAGCAGGGACGCGAGCAGATTGCAAAAGCAAATCGCGAGATGGAGATGATGATGGACCTGATAGGCGATGCCCAGATGTTTAATCAGCTCTACCTGGCACAGCAGCATTTGTCGCGGCAGACGTGGTCGTATAAGCAGATTGAAAATCCGGATTTCGATGCGCAGCTTCGGATGAAAGAACTCGGCGATGATCAGCAGCTTGTAAAAGAGGGTCTTGCCGAGCTAAAAGAAAAGTTTCGCGAGCACGCCGAAAAGGTCAAGGAGGAATACCCGAAGGTTGCCGGTGACGCCAACAAGATTGCAGACGAGATCGAAAAGCGGCAGATTTGCGAGATAATGGAAGATGGCCGCGGTTTCCTCGATCAGGGCAGCGGGACCAAAGGGTATCCAAAGGTTGAAGACGCGCATCAGCAGATGAAGGAGATGATAAAGTTCTGCAAAAGCGCCGGCGGCGAGGCATGTGAAAGCTGCGAGTTTCGGCTGCAATTGAAAATGGCGCTGAACCCGGGAAATACGATGGAGCAAATGGCACAGAGTATGAAAGCCGGCATGGGGCAGGGAACCGGTATGATGGGTGCTATGGGTCGCGGTGCGGCGGGCACCGGCGGCGGGCAGTCTGATTTTGCGATGTTCGGAGGCGAAACATTTGGAGATAACAAAAAGAAAGACTCAAGGCTGGTCGGTAACAAGAAGACGAAATCTAAAGCTTCTGCCAATGACGAACCGGATCCGCTTGCAGGCAACGTAGAAGAATTGCTTGAAGAAGAAAAGGTAAGCCCTGAGTTCGAGGCCGAAGGCGATTCCAGGATGATGACCGAGTACGGGCCGGTAATAGAGGCTTACTTTAAGAGAATGGCAGAAGACGAGTAGAATCAGACTGGCCTTTGGCCAGCCTGTAATTACGAATTACGAATTACGAAATGTGAAAGAAGAAAGTTGCAGGCTTAGAATGAAAAAATGTATATTGATGATATTACTGGTGTTGGTGAGCGTTTCTGTTGGAAATACAGTGTCCGGGAACACCACTGAAAAGGCTAAAGGGCTGCCCGAAGCGGCAGCTTCCGCCGAGGATAAGGAATTACTTCAGTGCGCCAATCTTATCTATGCAGGTTCGAAGAGTTCAGTTTGCTTTAGCGATAAATTCCTCCTTACGATCACCCGCGAGACAAACTGTCAGCCTCAGGAAAAGTTTACGACCGTAAGGCTTGCCAAAGACGACATGTTCAAGTTTCCCTTTGCGATTATGACCGGTGAAGGTGCTTTTAAACTGCTCGAAAAGGAACGCCAGGTACTAAAGTCGTATCTTACCCGCGGCGGGTTTCTTCTCGCCTCTGCCGGTTGTTCGTCGAAAGAATGGGACATCGCATTCCGCCAGGAGATAAAAAAAATCTTCCCCGACAAAAAAATGACAGAGATAACGCTTAGCCACCCGATCTTTCACAGTGTTTTCGACATAAACGCTATCATGCTGAAAAAAGGCGGCAAGACGCATCTCGAAGGTCTTGTCATCGACGAAAAGATCGTTATGATATACTCGCCCGAGGGTCTTAATGATACGGGAAACTCCGGTAAGAACTGCTGCTGCTGCGGCGGTAACGAGATAAAGAACAGCCTGGAAATCAATGTTAATATTTTTACGTACGCTTTGACACACTGAGATTAGCAATTAGCAATTAGCGATTAGCTTTAAACTGTTAGCTAGCTGGATGAATTTTGGAAAATGTATTATGAAAAAAATAGTTGTGCCGATTCTTGTTTTGCTTGTGTTGTATGGTTTGATTACTGTATTCGTTGCATTTTTCGAAGACTCGCCCTCGACGTATGGTTCAAGAGAACTGCCCGGCGAATTTGCGATCTATTACACATGCGATACTCGCGGGCATATCGAACCTTGCGGATGCACTAGCGGTATGGAGGGCGGTATAAGCAGAAGAAGTTATTTCTTGAAAAACAATCTTCCTTTGGACTATCTGCTGGTCGATGCAGGTGACGTCTCGGCAGGGCCGAGGGAATGGGAACTGCTCGAATTGGAATACATTCTAAAGGGTTACGAATCGATGGGCTATCATGCCGTCAACGCCGGTCATCGGGAGGTGTCGATAGGTTTCGAAAATTTAAAAAAGCTAGGCGAAAAATATTCACATTTCGTGTCGGCTAACGTTGCAGGGCCGGACGGAGAGCTTGTCTTCCCTCCGTTTATCATTGCCGAATTATCCAACGGTTCGCGGTGCGGAATAATCGGTGTCGTCGATGACGAACTTACGGCCGATCAAATCGGTAAGGGCCTTAGCGTTACAGATCCCGTCGAGGCTATTGGCAAATATCTTCCCGAAGTAAAAGCGGGCAGTGATTTTGTTGTGCTGCTGGCATTTGCCGGAGCAGAAAAAATGAAAGCCATCGCCGATCAGTTCTTCGAGATAGATGTTGTTGTCGGCGGTAAGGTGCCGCAAGCATCCGGAGAGCACCTTAAGCAAAACAAGTCGGTGATAGTTTATAACACCGGCAAGGGCAAGCGGGTCGGCAGGCTGGATGTCCTTACCGCAGCGGACGGCAGCAGAAAGTTTTCCAATGACATTTTCATACTCGCCGAATCGATGAAGCGTGATGAAAAGATCGTCGACCTGATCGCCGAGTTCAAGAAAGAACTGAAGGAAAGAGATTTCCGCGTCCACAAGGACGACGAAGAGGGGCTTACATCGATAACCGCTTCCAGGAGCAAAAATGCAAACCGCTATGTCGGCCCGGAGGCATGCAAGACCTGCCACGAAAAAGAGTATGAAATATGGTCAAAGTCCGGACATGCACACGCCTTCGACTCGCTGGAAAAGAAAGACGATCACTACAGCCCGCGATGTATTAAATGTCATACGGTCGGGTATATGTCCTCGGACGGTTATGTAAACGCCAGACTGACGCCGAAGCTTAAAAATGTCTCGTGCGAATCCTGTCACGGCCGCGGCGATTACCATGCCAGACTCCAGGCCGGCGAAGAGATCGGCGTTAAAAAAGTATTCATGAAAAAAGTTAACTGCACGGAATGTCACGACGAAGAAAACAGTCCCTCTTTCGACAGAGAAAAGTTCTGGGAGAAAATAGCCCATGGTCAAAAATAAAACTATATGGACGGTGCTGAACTTTATTGTTATAGTCGCTGTTGCCTTTGGAGAAAGCGCAACACCTGCCGCCGCGACCGAATCACTGAAGGATTCAGCTGTGGCAAAAGCAGTGGTTGTCAAATGGTACGATTCGTACAAGACCGCGACTGAAATTTCAAAGCTCGAAAATAAGCCTATGCTCATTGACTTTACTGCCATGTGGTGCGGCTGGTGCGAAATGCTTGACAAGGAAGTTTTCTCCCATCAGGAGATCGCCGCGAAATTACAAAAGTTTATTTGCGTGCGAATCGACGTCGATAAGGACCGCCAGACGGCCTATGGATTCAGCGTTACTTCGCTGCCGAGGATTATCGTCATAAACACTCATTCCGAGATCGTCGGTGACTGGCTCGGTTACAGGGGTCGAGAGGATTTCTCAGAACTGTTGGACGATGTCATGGAGTATGCCAAAACGAAAACCGGTGCGATGGAAGCTCCGGAAATTGCTTCGTTAGATCAAAAACAGGTCGGGCCGGTAAAGACGGTCATGCTCGATCTTTCAAACCGGCAAGCCGTCATAGAGCAGCTAGCGAGCAAGGAACCGGCTGTTCGCCAGGCCGTTATTGAAAGGCTTGCAGCTGACCCGACCGAGGCGATGGCCATAGCTGCTGCCGGTCTGGAAAGCAAATACCTGGGCGAAAGGATCGCTTCGTGGGAATTGATGAAAAAAATAAATCGCACTACGATAGACTTCGACCCGTGGGCAAGTGCAAAGCGACGAATCGAACTTCTCAAACCATTAAAAACTTCCTTCAAACCAGCAGAGAAGCCAACGAAGAAGCTAGTGGAAAAACCAGCAGAACTGTCAACAGAAAAACCGGCAGAAAAGTAATTATTGCACAAGTGCAATTTTCAGTCTGGCTTTTATCCGATGCTCTACGATCATTTTTTTTATTATGAAATAGGAAAAGATTGCTGCTGTCACGCCGCAGATGAGGCAGCCTGTTATCAGTTCCAGGCCGATCTTGCCAAAAAGTGTCGTGGCCTCTCTCCAGAACTCCGCCGTGAATAATGCAGATGCCAGTGTTGAAAAGGAAAAAGTTTGCGTAAGGATTTCGGCTACTTTGGCGGGGTCTGCCGGCGGAGGGCTTTTGAAAATTCCGACAACCGATCTTCCCAGGAGATAGCACGGCACAAAAATGGGTATGAAGGTAAACGGGTTGCTTATCCATGAGCAAAGCAAGGCGACCGCTTTGTTGGATCGTGTTATAAAAGCCAGCATCAGGGCTATAACCGTATGTAGGCCCAGGAATGGAAGAAAGGCAGTGAACATTCCGAGCGACGCACCCAGGGCTATGCGATGAGGCGAGTCGTCTAAGTGGATGATGCGGAATTTTATGAACGCCCTGGTCCGGGCCAAAAAACTTTGTTTTTTATCGTTGTTTGTCATGTTGCACAAGTATTCCAATTATTTACTGTTGTGATTGATCGCTCACAAGAGTCGTCACTTTCTGGAAAACACTCTCGACGGTTACATTTTCAATAGCATGCTTCGGATCGGTACTCTCGATTTCGCTGCCTCGCGTAAGCGCGTCGTCGGCAGCGATGCACCAGGTTTTTTTATATGGCCCGACCCTTGACGGGTTTGTCGGTCCGAAGATCATTACGACCGGGGCGCCTACAGCTTCTGCGATATGTCCCGGTCCGGTGTCGTTGGTTATTACGATAGTCGCTTTGCTCATCAGTGCGGCCAGGACTTTTATATTCGTTTTTCCGGCAAGATCGATAACGTCTGTTTCGGCGAGAGACTTTAAATCCTCGATGCCGGGTTTGTCTATATTTGTGCCGATGGCAATAATTGAAAGGTCGTATTCTTTATGCACGCGGTCTGCAAGTTCGGCGAATTTTTCTGCCGGCCAGCATTTGTTTGCATGAGCGGCGCCGGTTACGAAGACCGCGTAATTTTTATCGCCGCCGACATTTTCTGCTATAAGCTGATCGGTAGATGATATAGTTTGCTCGTCAATCGTCAGATCGTATCGAAAGACTGTCTCTGTTACTCCGGCGGAGGTGATGATTTTATTGATTATATCGAGCATGTGAACGCAATCGCTGTCTATCGGAACTTTATGGGTGTAGAACATGCTTGCGCATTCCCTTGCCCTTTTCATTCCGAAGCGTTTCTTGCAGCCGGTGATTCGGGCGAACAGGGCGGTTCTGAAAAGTCCCTGGAGATCGATGACGAGGTCAAATTTTGGCGATGACAGTGTTTTGAAAAATCTTAGGAGTTCGGCGAAAGCTTTTGGATTCTTAAACCATTTTCCCAGGAATTTACGTTCAAAGATGATGATCTTGTCGAGGTCGCCGGCCATCTCCAGCAGCGGGGCAAATTCCTTTCTGACAAGCCAGGAAATCTCGGCGTCAGGAAAGCTTTTCCTGATTGACGCCAAAGCCGGAAGCGATTGCGCAATATCCCCCAGTGCCGAAGGCTTGATGATCAGAATCTTCTGTGCGTTTTTTGACGTCATAATAAATGCTCAAAAATACCCATTAGGCTAATATGAAATCTTTAGCCTTTACTTCAGGTTTGGATTCGGCTTGTCGGTCAATACTATATTTATTGGCGGGCAAACTGTCCCCCCTTACTTTTTCATCGCCGACCCGGCAAAGGACAATAATCTCAGTGCTATCGCGGACCGGCAAAGGCGTCGAAAGATTTTTCGGTCTTTATGTTTATTAACTTTGCTCAGACTACAATAAATCCTGACCGAACGCAAGTAATCAGTCAGGTTAATTCCTTTATGCCATATCAGCACTGCCCCGAGTTTTGTAAAAGCGAAGAGTCTGCGTTTATCAGTCGCCAGCAGGTAGGGTTTGATTCCGTCCATGTCTACGAGCATAACTTTAATACCGCCTGCTGGAGTCTCCACGACCAGGAAGTTTCCTGTTTTTGCGTCTCTGTGCCACAAATGTGCCCTGTGCAGGCCGGCGAGAATATTTGCGATCTGCGAGGCCAGTTGATTTTTTATGTGCCGCGATGACTTATCGCCCGGGTTACTTTGGGGGATATTATTTGCCGCAAAGGTATACAGGTTAATGGATTTTTCAATATACTCAGATATAAAGACCGTTTTTTTTGTGATTAGCCCGCATTTTTGTTTAATCGCAGCAAGCGGGTATGCTGCCGGTATTCCATTTTCGCATAGTATAGCCGCTGTTTTGAAGTTGCGAAGGGATTTATCTCTAAGCAGTTCGCGTAGAAAATTCACGATTCCGGACTGGTGGATATGTGTTTTAACGGCAATTTTGAGCGTTTTATCCCCAATTTTCAGGTCATAGACCGCTACCGTTGTGCCCCCATCGACCTTAAGAGACTTTTTGGGCTCCTTAAACAGTTTTTCAGGCCCGCACAGCGCCACCTGCCAATCCTGCGCAGATATCGCATCCCCATCGCGTAAAGCAAGGCAAACGCGACCGCTCCACCCGTTATCCAGGCTGATACGAGCGGACTTGAAAGAATCCGCCAAATCAATTGTGTCTTTTGTTTCAGGCATAGCAGCAGATTTTACTTTATATCAGTGTTTAAAGCAAATATTGAAATTTTTAGTGCCGTAACGGGTAAAAAAAATTATTTTGGGGCAATGTTATGTCGGTATTTCGCCGATTATTCCTGCAGGCGACTATGCCCGAAAGACGATTAAGGACAAATTTGCCGCTTTACTGTTACAATAAAAGATACTCACTCGTTTTTTCTAATCGGTGGTTTAGACTTGCAAATATGGTATTTTTCTGTTAATATGTATTCTTACAACTATTTTGTGATCTTGAAAAGTTTATGAAGGGTTTAATAATGAAGAGTTTATTTACGGTTCTGGTTATAGTTGCAATTCACTTAATGATTGCTGCAGCGCAGGCTGATAGTTTTTTACCATTGCCGGGTAATTTGAATGGAGACAACAAAGTTGACTTGTCGGACTTGAGGCTCTTTGCTGATCAGTGGCTTGATCCGTCAGGCTGTGTGGATCATCCGGATGATTGTGCTGATCTGAC
>JAIPFN010000065.1 GCA_021736615.1 Phycisphaerae bacterium
CCTCGGGAGCAATATCGCAGATGTAGTTAAAACCAGGGTTTTCATTCGATGTCAACCAGGCCTGCATAAAAACTTGCATATCCTGAACGTCAACGACCCCGTCAACCGGGTCGGGAGCTATGTCACCGGCAAGGCTGGTCGGCGGCGTGGTAATCAACTCAAGCTCAAGCGAGGGGTCATCCTCGAAAGACATCCCGCTCCCATGGAACACCATATTGTATTCATTGAAAAGGTTCATCCCTATAATCCCGTCAAGCGTGCCGCCCTCCGGCGAGGCAATATCAAGCAGGATAACCGGAACATTGGTAAAGCTAACCCACTCGCCAAGAGCAGGAATTTCAATCTCGTCAATATAGTAACCGCCAATTTCGGAAACCTCTCCGGATACGCCCTCGATATCAACAACAAACTCCGGCTGATCCGGGTCAATACCAAGCCTCGCTGCGATCCGTTTACCTATAACAGTAACCTGCGCACCCGTATCGATCATAAACCTGTCCTTGTCAAAAGCTATATTATCGTTTTCATAAAGATCGACAGCATGAACAAAAAACAGGCTCTGTGAAGAATTCCCAATAATAACCGAGGGGCTTGACGGTAAATATTCAAAATTGAAAATATCGTCGCCAAGCGAAAAGATATAGCTAACCATCCCTGCTCCTCCCGGTCGAAGTTCCAACGGAATATCTATCGGATAATTCGGAACATTAGGATTAACGAACTCATCAGGGTCTTCGTATATAAAAGGATCACCGTACTCTTCACGATTCCCGTATTTGTTACGGTATATCCGAATATCCGGAGAAGTGTAATTCTTGCCATCACGGTGTATCGTGATCGGCTGATCATTTTTGAATACCGTATCATAAAACACTGACATCGGAGACCCTATCGCAGTCGGCAAATCCGGAGCACCAGGCTCTGGATAATCGCCTGCGGCGATAGCAACATTGCTCTGACCGACAAGTGCAGAAGTATCGACCGTCATAGTTACCGGGTCAATCGCATCGAAACCTGCAATAAAAACGCCGAGAGGTAAAGTCACACGCGGGTAAACCGAACCGGTCACACCTCGAATTTCAATATAGTTACCAGTTTCCATATTCTCTTTAATACCAAGAGTCTCCGCGGATTCGTAACCGATAACATGCGCACTGGCCCCGGTATCGAAAAGACCTATAACAAAATCTCCTTCGGCATTGTCAGGAAGATAATCTCCAACTAGTGAGTTTTCTAAAACAGCATTTATTTCACCATCGTCCAGTCTTTCATCGGTCGCAGTAACGGCGATCCATGGGATGAACCCGTTTATGGGGGGGGATTCTATTGTGTTTACGAAAACGCTGCCTGTGCTTACTTCTGATGGTTGAATAGAAACCGAATCATTGCTGAGAGGATTTGCTCTAACCGGGCGCGGTTTTTTATTGACTTTATTTTTTTCCCGTTTTTGCTTCTGATGGCGCATTTGCACCTCTTTGCCTTGCGGGTAATGAATCGCTTTAATTCGTCTGCCGTCACCTGCCCGCAGATCGACTTTTTTGCTGGTCCAGCCGGGACGGCTAGCTGCCGAAGCAAAGGAGGAGAAAAACAGCAATAACGCTACAAAAACCGGTAAAAACCTGCGATTGTACATACAAAACACCTTTCGTCTGCCTATTAAAACAGAACCCCATATAAAGTAACAGGTTGTCGCAAAACGTAACAACAATGCCACTTTTAACACAGTTATTATACCATTTCAAGACAGCAAAAAGCAAGGCAAATCTCATTAGCATTCAGCAATTAGCAATTTGCGATTAGCTAAAAAACAAAAAAGACTTGCTGACTGAGGTAATCTACCTTAAAATACCCATACTAATACTTTTTGAGGAGTTTTATTATGCTTGCAAGACTTTACAGTGTCACGCTTGAGGGTATCGAAGGTATCGTTTGCGAAGTCGAGATCGACGTCGCCCGATGCGGTATGGACAAATCTATAATCGTCGGCCTGCCGGATGCGGCTGTCAAAGAGAGTATCGAACGCGTCCACAGCGCGATCGTCAATTCCGGTTTCAGCTATCCCGATACCGAGTCTCTGGTCAACCTGGCGCCGGCGGACATTAAGAAAGTCGGACCCGCTTTCGACCTGCCTATCGCGCTTGGAATGCTGCAATCCAGCGGAGGGCTGGTCAGCGAAAACCTCAAGAAATTCGTCATCGCAGGCGAGCTGGCACTGGACGGCCGCGTTCGCCCGATCAACGGGGTACTGTCGATGGCGATGACCGCCGAGCGAAACGGATTTAAAAGCATTATCGTCCCGCTCGAAAACGCCGAAGAAGCCGCCGTCGTCCAGAACATCGACGTCTACGGCGTCGGCTCGCTGGCCCAGGCAGCCGGTTTTCTCTCCGGCGAAATGCCGTTGGAGGCGACAAGCGTAGACATGGAAAAATTGCTGACGGTCGCGGCGGAATACGACGTCGATTTCGCTGACGTCAAGGGCCAGGAATCGGTCAAGCGTGCACTTATAATCGCAGCCGCCGGCGGACATAATGTAATGATGATCGGCTCTCCGGGGGTTGGAAAGACTATGCTTGCCCAGCGGCTTGCGACGATTCTGCCGCCGCTAACGCTGGAAGAATCGCTTGAGACGACGCGGATATATTCGTCTGTGGGCCTGCTCGACAAGAACCGTGCTCTCATCGCACGCCGGCCGGTAAGATCGCCGCATCACACCGCAAGCGGGCCGTCACTGGTTGGCGGAGGAACCACCCCGCGACCCGGCGAACTATCGCTCGCTCACCACGGGATACTCTTTCTCGACGAATTCGCCGAGTTTCCGCGAAATATACTGGAGATGATCCGCCAGCCGCTCGAAGACAGATCGGTAACCGTCTCGCGTGCCAAGGGGACTGTAACCTTCCCGGCCCAGTTGATGCTGGTCTGTTCGATGAACCCTTGCAGATGCGGGTACTGGGGGACTAATACCAAAGAGTGCAAATGTACGCCGAGGCAGGTCGAACAGTATATGTCAAAAATAAGCGGGCCGCTGCTGGACCGCATCGACATACATATCGATGTACCCGCTGTTAATTTCCACCAGCTCCACGACAAACGCACCGGCGAAAGTTCGGCGGCGATCCGCGAGCAGGTGCTAAACGCCCGCCACAGACAAGCGGCAAGATTCGGCGGAAACAGACTGATCACGAACGGAACGATGACACACCGGCTGGTCGAAGAACACTGCAAACTCGACGAGACCGGCACGGAAATGCTCAGATGCGCAATGAACGAATTCGCACTAAGTGCCCGGGCACACGACAAGATATGCAAAGTGGCAAGAACAATCGCCGATCTATGCGAATGCGAAAACGTACAACCGGACCACATAGCAGAAGCGATAAGCTATAGAAAGCTGGACAGAAAGCTTTAGAAGTCCTACTTTTGAGTCAAGCTCTTAAGCATTAGCAAGCGGAAATCCATGACCTGCGTACCGGGCATCTCTATCGCTTTCAACTCTAAGGTTCCTTTGCCTTTTTTCAAATGCATGGTGCCGAGTTTCATCGGTTTGAAATCCTTGACATACGATTCCGTTCCGTCGACCCGGTTGTTTTCCTTGCCGATAACAGGCGGATCATGCGGCTGGGTGATCTTCTTGGTGATCTTTTCGTCTGCAATGCTCAATTCTATAGTCGAGCCGACATCCTTTGCCGGGCAGGTATAATAGAGTTCAACCTCATAATAACCGTCAGAAAGGACCTCGACATCCCATGTAATCTTATCGTCGACGGATGTCCAGTTAGTAAAATAGCTGCAGTTCGGATGTCGGCTGGACCTTTTAATATTGCCATGCCCCTGGCCATCTCTTGCTGGCACCTGCGTAAATTCAAAACCAGGGCAGGCAAGAGTGATCGGCCGCTTTTCGGCGGCGTCCATTTCGCTATAAACCTCTTTCTGCCATTTTTCTTTTGCTTGCTGCAATTCAGCGGCGACTTTGGGCCTGTCTTTGGAAATGTCAACCTTCTGGCCGGGATCGTTTTCCATATCGAATAATCTTCCATTGTTATCGAGCCTGTACCGCTGGCTGCGTACGCTGATCTGCTTTCGCCAATTATTAAAGATAAGCCGGTCCTTCCACTTTGGGTTATCTTCCAGCAGCAAGGGCTTTAAACTCACCCCGTCAAGCGGTTTTTCCAAATGCGGTTTAATCCCGGCCATATCGGCAAGCGTTGGCAGAAGGTCAATCGCTCCGGCAATCTCTTCGATCTTCTTTCCGGCTTTGAGTTTGCCCGGCCACTTGATTATCATAGGCGAACGCACCCCGCCTTCATCGACCGAACCTTTCTTACCCTTCATACCGTCATTCCAACGATTGCTGTTGGGCCCGTTATCCGATAAATATATAATGATAGTATTTTCGGAAAGCCCCGCCTGTTCAACCTTTTCGACAACTCTCCCGACATTCCAATCAATATTTTCGCACATCGCAAGCGCGGCCCGGGTAAACTGGATGTCCTCTTTTTTTGCATCCCGATGCCTCATCTTAATTTCTTTATTCTTATATTTATCCCACCACTTATCGGGCACCTGCATAGGGCTGTGCGGCGTATTGTAGGGAAGGTAAAGAAAGAACGGCTTGTTTTTATTTTCCTCGATAAACCGCAAACCATGCTCGGTAAAATCGTCTGTAACAAACCCATTGCCTGTAACGATCCTGCCGTTATGTTCGAGCATCGGGCTAAAATAGTCCCCCCAGTGGCCCGAACAGAATCCATAATAATCGTCGAACCCACGAGCGTTGGGATGGTAAGGCGGCTGCATCCCGTTATGCCATTTTCCATAGGCAGCGGTCGCATAACCGGCCTTTTTGAAAACCTCGGCAATAGTAGTTTCGTCCAGGTCAAGCCTCTCACCGCCCTGCGATGTCGAATAAACCCCACCGCGAGCATGGTACCGCCCGGTAAGCAGTTCGGCCCGAGTCGGCGAGCAAACAGCACAAACATAAAAACGATCAAACCTGACGCCGCCGGCAGCTAACCGGTCAATATTAGGCGTACTGACATTCGAGTTTCCGCTAACGCCAAGGTCACCCCAGCCCTGATCATCGGCAAGAATCACAATAATATTAGGCTGGCCCGCAAACAACCCGCTAGCCCAAAAAACACAAACCAAAACAAAAACCCGAAGCGAAGCAAAATTAAACATCCCTGAATTCCTTAATAAGACTTTTTACCGTTGACTGGTCCATCAAACTCCACTTAACCAGTTCTGAGCGAGAATCGCTAAATCCCGCATATTTATAACGCCGTCTTCAACCAGGTCGGTTCCGTCGCACTCGGTGCAGGTCTCAAGCCAATGGTTCAGCATAATCATCAGGTCTTCGGGGTCGACGTCGCAATCCAGATCGAAATCACCGTCCATCTTTACCGGGTTAACCGCCATCACCATTACGTCGTCAATATTCCATCCCGAATAGTTCCACGCCCAGTCGGTCGGCCCCATACCCCATCGCAGATAGACAGTCGCCTGGCCGTCGGCAAAAGCGGAGATGTCATAAGTCTGCTGCATCCAGCTCGAATCGGTTATCTCCGATGGGTTTTCCCAAACCGTATTCCAGTTTAAACCGTCATTGGAAATTTCAATATACGCATGGTCATAGGCCGGATCTTCAACATTCAGCCAGCGGTAGAAACTAAGTACAACATCACTTACCCCGCTGCAATCAATCGCAGGTGTCGTCGCCCATTCGGTTGACTCGATCCTTCCATAGTCTCCGCCATTATAGTTCGCAGAGATGTCATAGCCGATGACATTGGCACCGGTAAACCCTGATGTCGGGTCCGGGTAACCATGTGCCCCGCCCATACCGCCGGGTACGCCCCATTTCCATTCAGGCAGGCTGCTGTGGCCGGTGAACGTCCACCCGGGGTCAGTGTCCATATTTGCCGAGTATAGAAGGTCTACA
>JAIPFN010000066.1 GCA_021736615.1 Phycisphaerae bacterium
CTCCGCGTGCAAATGAGCCGTTGATGAAAAAGATGTGGTGGTGTAAGCTAAACAGAACTGCCGAGATCAGCACGGAAAGAATTATCGAGTTTCTGCGGGTTACCCCCAGAAAGTCCTGAAACAGCATCATAAGCAGCGAGATCAGAATTAATCGAAACACCAGTTCTTCGTAGATTCCCGCCCCGATACCGGATACCAGTTGTACCGCAAGTTCATTCGACGCACCACTGGCGTTTATCGTTACCATTTCTTCCGAAGCCGAGTGATTAAGAGTAAGGCTAAGCACGATCAACGGAACGGCAAGCAGGGCGCACTCGATCGTCATCGGCACAAAGTCTGACGCTCTCACTTTCCATTGTGTTTTCGACGTGATCTGAAGTGCAAGCAGAATAACCATCACAACCAGAGGCGTCGCGATCCACGTCATTCTCGCCGGAAAGTTAAGGTAATCGGTCAGCAGATTTTGTATCCACGCAAACGACACAACCCGCACCTGCGTATTGGCGAGCGAACTGCTGAGAACATCAGTGCTGATAAGAAAAGTCCCGACCTCATACAGCAAAATAAATCCGACAAGGTATGTCAGCGCATAGATCGGCCGCGACGTCCGGTCGAGGTAAGAATCTTTCGCGAACTCAAACAGTTGACTTGAGTTGATTTTTTTATTACTATCATTCATATAAAGCGGATTCTAACATGAAGCGGCCGGAATATGAAGTATTTTCTGATCAAAACAAGTCAAAACCCACAAAAGTTGTAAACAGAATCTAACAAAAACACTAAGTGACATATTTTAAAATAAAATCCATGTTAATCCGTAACATCCGTGGTTAAGAAAAGCAACCAAGAACAAGTTCAGGAATGCAAAATTGCTAACTCAAAAACTAATGCAAATACACGATCTCCTGCTCGGCTCTTATGGCCCGCAGGGCTGGTGGCCCGGTTCCGGATGTTTCGAGACGGTCCTCGGCGCGATACTCACCCAGAACACAAACTGGGCCAATGTCGAAAGGGCCATCAACAAATTAAAGGCCGCCGATGCCCTCGACGCCGACAAACTGTATCACATGGATCAGGACACACTCGCCCAGCTCATCCGCCCAGCCGGTTATTACAACATCAAGGCAGGGCGGCTAAAGAATTTCCTTAACTGGCTCTACGAAAACTACGACGGCAGCCTTGAGGCACTGGCAAATATGAGCGTCTATTCATTGCGTGAGGAACTGCTTTCGGTAAAGGGCATAGGCCGCGAGACAGCCGACAGCATTCTCCTTTACGCGTTCGACAAACCGGTTTTTGTTATAGACACCTATACCGCCCGCGTTCTCATCCGCCACGGCCTCATCGAACAAGAGGCCGACTACGAGCAACTCCGTGACCTCTTCGAGAGCAACTTGCCTCAGGACACAAAACTATATAACGAATTCCACGCATTGATAGTCCAGGTCGGCAAAAAGCACTGCAAACCAAAACCAAAATGCCACGGCTGCCCCCTGCAATCCCTGCCCCACGAAACAAACCCCGATTACTGACTTTCTTAGCGGCCGTTTCTTTCATTATACATTATACAATAGTCATTATTCATTTCAAACTGACCGAAAGGTCAGTTTGCTTCACCCTTTCCACTTAACAACCTTACTTAGCCCATCCATGATCGAATCATGATCGGCAAGCCCCCGTTTTTCCGAGAAGACTATTTCCCCGGTATCATCCTTAACTTCTTTAATAAGTTTTCGCTGCATATCGAACAGTGTCCGTGTCGGCACTTCGCTAAGGTTTCGTCGAAGCAGTTCTTCGGTGATCTGGCTAAGTTGCGTACCGTTCACCCGGATCCGGTATTCTCTGCCCAGCAGATATTTTTCTCTCAGCCGTTCAAGTTCTATCGCTTGTGCATTTTTGATTTCAAGCTTAAGCTCTTTGCTCCAGTGAATAAGCGAAGTCTTACTAATCCCGATTTCCTCGCTGATTTTAGCATAGCTCATCCCCTTGGCCCGAAGCCCCACAAACTGCCCGCGTTTTTCAATATCCGCTGCCATCAATTACCTCCAAAAAATAAAATTAGCTTCCGCCGATGGCGGTTTCCTAACCATTTAACCCCCTATTCCCCGAATAGGGGGTAAGACCAGAATGCCCGCAAAAAAAACCATAGGTCTCTATATTAGCACGAACCTGCGCGATTTATGCGAAAACAGAAGATTTTTTAGCCCTCCAAAAAAGCTAAGTCCTTTGCCGGTAAACAATTAAAAATATATATTTTTCCACCCAACAGCAAGATAGTGTCAACGCATTTCATGCGAAATCCACCCCACACCCCCGGCTTCCAACTGGCATCATTGTACGTAGAAATCCAGATGGGTGGCATCGGCGACATCGCCCCCTCCGCCAAAGGCGGGCGCCGAACCTCGACATAAACAACACCCCCCAACCCAACAAGAACGAACTAAAAGCGCGGCAGCGCAAGCTGCCCGATCAGAACTCACAAACTCAATTAACCTCAATGCCAACCAAACGCCATACAGTAGCCCTAAGCGCAAACGCCGGGCTAATCACTGGACTCATAATAAAAATGCCATCAAATTCCAAATTAAAAACAAAAACAATCAACATTATTAAATGCACAAACGCTCTCTAAATACTGGGAGAATTGTTTTGCATGAAAACTATGACATAGATGATAGAATCCTGCTGAAAAAAGCGGCTAAGGATGATTGCTCGCAATCATTAGCGGTGATTTATGAAAAGTACGCCCCGGCTTTAACCGTTACATTGCGTAAAATAGGTGCGGGAAAGATGGCTGAAGACATCTGCCAGACGGTTTTCTTGAAAATCGCCCAGAGAAAGTGCCTTTATGATGGCAGCAGTGATGTTCAAAGCTTCTTTTTCGGTGTCGGCAGAAACACCTTCTATCAAGAGCTAAGAAAACAGTCCAGAGAAAAACAGGTCATCTCAATGCAGATTGATGATGATAACCTTTTAGAAGAAATTATCGATGAAACCAAAGCAGACCCCCTCGAATTCGTCGAATACCGTCAGTTCCTCTATGAAAAAATCGCACTTTTACCAACAAAAACCCGTCATGCTATCAAATTGGTATACATTGAGGGTTTTTCCGCCTCCAAGGCGGCATTTCTCATCGATTGCGACCCTAAAACTTTCAGAAAACGCCTTCACTACGGCCTGATGATCCTGAAAAAAGATTTAACACTGAAACAATATAAATCCTTAATAAATAAAACCCTGCTGATACTAATCAACTTTTTTTAAAAAATCAAAAGATTCTTTCGGACGCAACCCCCTTTTTTTGACAATTTATTATAGAAGCGTAGATTTTAAATGTTGAAATCTACAATAAAACCGTAAGAAAAAATATTTTGAAAGGAAAGTTCGATGAGTAAAAAAGTTGTCAAAACAATTGTGGTTCTATTATTATTTGGATTCTTATTCAACTTATTAGCCTTTGGGGTTGACGATGTCGAAACTCCGGTTATATCAGGTGGTGAGATTGGGAAATTTTGGGAACCATTTAACTATGAGTTTGGTGATTATAATGCGAATAATCTCATAGAGAAACTCCAAGTTGAAAACTCAGAGTGGACAGTAACACGCTATCTGGATGATACAGATGATGATGAAATAGGTGATTGCACTAGAGAAAATTGTGATAGTCTCGCTTCAGATAGTGGCATAACCTTTATTTTTACGCATGGAAGTACAGATGGTGTAGGAACTACCAGATTAGTGCTTGCTGAATGCTCTGACTCCGATACAATAGATGATTGGCGGGGTTCGACTTCAAGTCTTACTCGTCTTTCACTGCCGCCAGAGTCCCCAACAGAGTATAAAGTTCTCGCTGATACAGATTACTGTGAGGGTAATTGGAAAACCTTACATGACGACAATAAGTCGTTTGTTCTTATAATTGCATGCGGAGCTAGTAACTTTATGGATTCAGTTGGAGGCAGTACTCAAATTGGATATACAGAACCCTTTGGTGTGGCGAGCGCTCTTAATGATGTAGCGGATGTATTCAAAAGAATGAATGGGGATGAGGGTTCGGGGGAGTTCCGTATAGCTTCCGAAGCAATAAGTGATGCCAACTCGTTATCGTTATTTTCTGAATATTTTACATACTCAGGAGGAAACATTACGCTTGCGCCAGCTCCTCTTTATGAAGATCCCGTTTCGCCTACTGGGGCTGGAGCAGGAGGTTCCGGCAGTGGTTACGTCGAATTCGATACGAAAATGGACACAACAATTGATGCCGAGGAGGCTCTAACTTGGGTGTGTAATTCCGGTGATGCTGAAATATCAGATATTGAGTGGGATGGTGATTTTAAGATCATTTTTGATTATCAAAATCTTAGCTGCCCTGCTCCCTATGAAATCGAGATGACTGCTAATGAAGCAAAATGTACCTCTTGCTCTGGTGGAATTAGATTAAACGGCGACCGCATAGATGGCAATGAAGACGATTATGTCTGGATATTTTCAGATTAATGGAAATTTCAGGCGGATAATACAAATTTACTATGATTACTTAATAATTTCAATATACTGGGCTCAGTGTTGAATCATCGGAGCCCAGTTTAAAGTTTAATTTCTAGATGTTGCTTTGCTCACTTTTATTGGAGTCTATTTTGTTTAATAATACAAGTCCTAACATGGCAAAGATTGGTTTTATGATCGTAATATCAATTCTTTTATTTTCGGTAAATGTATATTCTGCACGAAATGATATAGAAAAATATGGAAGTGTTAAAGGTGAGCCAATCGACGGCGGTTTTTTCTTTTATGATAATGACTATATTGAAGCGCCTTATGTTGTAGAACGACGTGGACTTGAAATATTTGTCAATGACATATATGTTGGTTTTGTACCTGAGTCGCATGACTGGCGGATTATGACGGACCCGGGCGATCCGCCGGCAGGGACCAAACCCCCGACTACTTTTCCCTGGCCGGGCACAAAGGATTACGATAAATACTGGGGTCATAAATACAGATATATTCGCGCAAAGAATAATAGGAAGGAGGCAAAACAGCAATTCCTGGATATAATTAGAAAGTTACCGTCTGTTGCCAGTATTGAAATGGACCCCAGTGCCGCAAACCAAAGAATCATTCATTTTGAAAGTGGCCAAACACAGACTATCAGTTTAAGTTCTGCGAATTACACAGATAGGCCGTTTCCCCCTGTTATGAGTAAGGATGAGTTGATCAAAATGGCAGAGATGAACAGAGAACTATACGAAAGAAAGTTTCAAAGAATTAGCGGCTATATTGGTCACTCTGGTGGGGGATGTATAGAAATGGGATCAGGTAGTGCAATTAAAATGATAGAAATTTTCATTTCCAATGAAAGCCCTAATGAGCGAATGAAAGCTATATCTAAGCACTATGGACCGAACTTCGCTGGAGAGCCCTTTATAAGTCAACTTAAAAGTATGCGGTTCAGTCCGCAACTGGTTGAAAGATTTAAGAGAATTCGCAAAGAGCTTGAGATAAAAAAACAGATGAAAAATGTGGCTGCCAATGCAAAGGCACATCTGAAATCAATAACAAATCCTGAGATTGTTCTGGATATCGATGGAGAGATTGTCTCCGCTGATCTAAAGACTAGTGAAACTATTAACAAAGGTGCTGATCAAGGCCCCAATGTTCCCAGAAAAACCTTTTCAACCAAAATAAAGAATCCTAATGTTAATGAAGAAAAGGTCCCTACAACTATCACGGAAAAACTAACTCCTGAAAATAAAAGCAATCCAATAATCTGGATAATCGTCGGCATATCAGCTTTAGCCGCAATAGTAATCATAGTCTCAATAACCACAAAGAAAACAAAACAAGAATAGGAGCAATTTCGGTAATTTGAGTGGTTGATAAGCCGATAAAATAGACACAGCAGGTCAAG
>JAIPFN010000067.1 GCA_021736615.1 Phycisphaerae bacterium
AGCTTCAAGGGCCTACAGTTCAGGCATACCGCTTTTACTCTCGGCCATATAGAAGCACGCGTACATACCGACGCAGCTATCCGTCTGGACAATGCAACCGACTGCCGAATTGAAAATTGTCACTTCGAAAACATCGGCGGATACGCCCTTTGGCTGCATCTCGACAGTCAGAAAAACGTTTTTGACAACAATACGGTCCTCCACTCCGGCGGCGGGGGAGTACTCATGACCGGCTCGCGTTTGTCTTACATGGACGACAGCAAACTCTTTACTCCGGGCAAAATCGCCTCGACTGTCGCTCCGATCCTGAACCGCATAACACGCAATACCGTCAAGCACTGCGGCAAGATTCGATATTACGGCGGCGGCGTACACCTCGACTCGCGTCCGGCGTCGATGGCGATGGCACCGGGCAACTACATCGCCCATAACTATTTCGCCGACCTGTCGAGAAACGGCATCTTCGCCTTCCGCAACCAGGGCGGCAACATTGTCGAGTACAACCATATCCACGACGCGATGCAGACCACCATCGACGGTGCATGCATCCACTTTGCCACAATGAACCACCTCAACGCCCCGAACTACATCCTGAATAACTGGCTCTATGACATCTGGGGGTATTTGCAAAAGCCCGACGGCAAACCCAGCCGTCATCTGGCCAACGGTGTTTTCCTTGACTGGGATACCAGCAATACGACAGTCAAAGACAACTATATATATAACGCAGGCGGAGCACCGCTCAAATATATATGGAACAATTGGAATGTCAAAAAAGAAGGCAACAAATCCTCGAATACCCGTATCGTGCCTCCGTTTGTCGATGAACTTGGCCCAAGGGGCACGGCGACAAACGGGATCGACCTTCAGACGAATCGGCTGACCGGCAGAGTGATCCACTACAGCGACAGCGAATTGGTTACCCGAACCGGCGACTGGGTCAAACAAAGTATTCGCGGTCAGGGCGGATTGTTTAAATTCAACCTGCTTGAGGTAGTAAGAGACAAATCCGCCGAGATATCATACCGACTTCCCATAATCGAAGATGGAAACTATAAAATAGCACTACTGTATTTGCCGGATATAAAGAATGCCTCCAATGCGAAGGTACAGATCCACTATGCCGGCGGCATTGCCGAAAAATCCTGGAACATGAAGAAAGGAAATGAACGCGCTTTTGCCGTCGAAGTCGGCAAGTACCCCTTCAAGGCCGGCAAGGGCGCCAAGGTTACCATCTCCAATGAAGGGGCCGACGGCATAGTAGTCGCCGATTCGGTAGCATTTGTGAAGGTGAGCGACTAACTCTTTTAAGAGATTAAATAGCGGTGCTGTTAAATCCATGCTTGAAAAACCGGGAGGCGATGCAATTGTAAATAATAATTCTCAAACTGACCAAAAGGTCAGTTTGAGAAAAAGTCGGGGCGAGAGGACTTGAACCTCCGACCTCATGACCCCCAGTCATGCGCGCTAGCCAAACTGCGCCACGCCCCGATAAGTTATATAGTGTAACCAGTCAAAACGAATCTGACAACTGTTTTTTCAATTTAATGTAATTTTATTATTCCAGTTAAAGTCGTACCAGTTTTGTGCCGATTCTTAGAAACCGGACTGAAATTATTTAAAAGGAAAAAGAAAAATGGTTGAAACTGTCGCACTTGAAGAATGTCTATGGGAAAGCGCCAAAGAGTCATTCGCTACTATGATAATGATGCCTATCGAAAAGGCCGAAGATTTTGACGCCGAA
Source organism: Phycisphaerae bacterium (assembly GCA_021736615.1). The sequence goes on from JAIPFN010000067.1 coordinate 1,745, forward strand.
CTTGATGGTCTTAAAACAATTGTCGGCTCGATAACATTCTCAGGCACCCTCCAGGGAGCAGTAATCATGAAATGCGCCAGCGATTCTGCCGAATGTATTGCCAAAAACATGCTAATGATGGAGCCTGAAGAACAGATTGAAGCATCAGAGATTCAGGACGCCTTCGGTGAGGTGGTCAATCTGGTAATAGGTGGGTTCAAGTCCAGAATAGCCGAACCCATAGGAAATATCGACATTTCGGTCCCAATGGTCATGGAAGGTAAAGAAATGACCCCCGCAACAGGTACAGGCGGCCATAAAGCGTCAGTTTTTGCAACAGGCGCCGACTGCAAACTTAAATTCATCGTAGTCTACAAAGAAACCGCCTAACCGTCATCTCTTGACTTTCCGATGATAATCCGTATGATAGAAGTAGTGTTTAATGCTTATCATAATTGTCAGGGAATATTATGGATTTAAGAGAACTCGGTTGGAATAGCTTTTTTGAAGAAAATTTCACCGAATATAAACAAAAGGGACTGGTTCCTGCCCGGGTGATCCGCGAACATAAACACATCTATCAGGTCCATACAAATGACGGGCCGGTAACGGCCGCACTGGCCGGCAAGATCGACTTTGACGCCCAGACAAAATCGGACTACCCGACCGTCGGCGACTGGGTTGCCGTACAACTCATCGATAACGAAGACAAAGCAGTAATCCGCGCCATCTTACCCCGCAAGAGCACTTTCATTCGCAAAAGCACCGCAAAAGCTGACGAGCAGCAGGTCATCGCCGTCAACATAGAAACGGTTTTTATCGTTACCTCTCTTGACGAAGATTTCAACCTCAGGAGAATAGAACGCTACCTCGTTCTGGCATGGGACAGCGGCGCCGACCCCGTCATCATCCTGAATAAATCCGACCTCTGTAACGATATCGAACACTACATATCAGAGATAAAATTTATCGCCCCGGACGTACCCATACACCCGGTTTGCGCAACCGAGGGCAAAGGCATAGAACCGCTTTTCGAGTATCTCGGAAGCGGCAAAACAGTATCGTTGCTAGGCTCTTCCGGCGTTGGAAAATCTACGATAATCAACACGATACTCGGCATTGAACGTCAAGCTGTTGCTCCGGTTAGAGAAGACGACAGCAAAGGCAGGCACACTACAACACACCGCGAACTGATTTTGCTGCCCCAGGGAGGAGCGATGATCGACAATCCCGGAATGCGTCAGTTGCACCTTTGGGTCGACCAGGATGGCATTAAGAGGGCGTTCGAGGACATCGAACTGATCGCCGAAAACTGTAAATTCAGAGACTGCACCCATGACCACGAACCGGGTTGTGCGGTACTTGCAGCTCTCGAAGAAGGCACTATCGACTACCAGCGGATTGAAAACTTCCAGAAGCTCAAAGACGAGATAAACCTGCTCGAAATTCGCCAGGAACAAAATCGCAAAGCAAAAGAAATTGCCCGGCAACGCAAAAAGATCAATAAAACGAATAAGTCAAACATGAAAAAGAAGAAAAAAAACAAAAAGAAATAAACACTTAAAAGGGTGTTCTCTTAATAAAAGCAGTACCCGCCCATGGCAAAAGACAAAACACATGAACTGCTGCTCGATATTGAAAACGTCCTGCCGATGCTCAATAAGATAGCGATTTTTGCCGGACTTACTGAAAAGCAGCTCTATATGATTTTCAGACTGCTTACAAAAGTTACTTACAAAAAAGACGAGTCGGTATTCGAGCAGGGCGACAAGCCTACTCATATTTATATTGTCAAATCGGGCAAAATAAAACTGGTTGTCTGGAGAGAACATACTCCTCTGGAACTGGCAGAGTTTCAGGAAGGTGACTGTTTTGGTGAGGCTTCGGTCATTGGCATTCAGCCTCATGAAGGAGCCGCGGTCGCTTCGGCGGATTCGGAAATTATTGTTCTTTCAAGAAAAGCGCTGCTGTCTGTCTACGACACTGACAAGGAGCTTTTTAGTATTTTGATTCTCAATATCGCACGAGAAATTGCCCGCCGCCTCTACAAGTCCGACCAGACACTACTGCATTACACGGTATAACCAACGGCAAATTCAGAGTTCTTCAAATACCTGAACGGAAAGTAGGGGCTTTACCAGTGTGTCCGCCCGCTAGAAAAAGGGGGACTGGCTACATTCTGCCAAAGGCAGGTTGTACCTGTCCCCTTTTTTTACACCTCACACCTTTCGCCTTACGCCTCACAGTATAATCATAGAATCCCCATACGAATAAAACCGGTACTTTTCCTCAATCGCATGGCTATATGCATTCATGATCTTATCCATCCCGGCGAACGCTCCTACCAGTGCTATCAGCGTTGATTTCGGCAGGTGGAAGTTTGTTATTATAGCGTCGACCGCTTTAAATTCGTAACCGGGTTTAATAAACAGCTTTGTCGATCCCTGCATCGGTTTTAACTCTCCGCTGGCCGCTATCGTTTCCAGCGTTCGCACCGACGTCGTTCCAACGGCGATAATTTTCCCGCCCGCCGCTTTGCTGTTGTTAATTATCTCGGCGTTTTCAGCGTCGAGCGAGTACCGTTCGCTGTGCATCGGGTGGTCGGCCAGGTTTTCTACCGTAACGGGCTTGAAGGTTCCGGCACCTACATGCAGTGTAACGTACGCGATGTTCACTCCGGCGCTTTTAAGCTCATCCATCAACTCGGTCGTAAAATGCATCCCCGCCGTCGGTGCCGCGATAGCCCCTGCGTTTTTCGCATAGACAGTCTGGTACCGCGAGAAATCATCCGCAGCCGTGTCGGGGTTGTCGTCACGCTTGATATACGGCGGCAGGGGAGGGAAGCCTGTTTGTGCGAGTATTTCTTCGACGCTTCCCTCAGCGGCGACATTAAGCACCCACTTGCCGTCATCGCATCGCTCAGTCGCGGTTATCTCACAGAATGCGGTCCCGTCCTTTCCGACCAGATCGACCACCTCACCGACTTTGATCTTTCGGGAATTTTTCAGCATAACCTTCCAGACCGAAGAGGCTATCTCTTCCAGGAAAAGCCCTTCGAGTTTCGCCCCGGTCTTTCTTCGCGCAAAGAACCTCGCGGCAAGGACTTTGGTATCGTTGAGTACCAGACAGTCGCCGGGCTGGATATACGCGGTTATATCCGAAAAAGTCCTATCGGCAATGGCGTCTGTGGAGCGATCCAGTACAAGCAACCGGCTAGCCGAGCGTTTATCCGCCGGCTTCTGTGCGATAAGCTCGTCAGGCAGTTCATAATTCAATAATTCTGTAAGCATAAATATAAATGCCGAATCCTACAATAATAAATAATCAACAATAAATAATAAATTTCAAGATGGCCGCAAGGCAATCTTGAATATTATAAGACATTCACTGTCGCTGAGAAATATTTTTATTGTTGTTATTACAGGTATTGGGCGATTTTTTAAAAAGTTTGATAAGGTTAGTAGAATTTGCGTTACTTTTTTCCGATAAGGTAATCATAATAAATAACAGGTAATTTTTTTATGAAGGTTTTGTATATGACGCCGCCCAAGTCATTTGAAAAAGTATCAGCATCGATTTGTTCGATGAATAAAGATCAACTCCAAAAGCAGATCAAGGGTTTTAGAGGCAATTTTAAGCTTGATTTCACAGACGCATACCTCAAAGGGTGCAGCGAAGACAAGCTAAGGCACATTCTCATCGCCGCAGTAATGACAAAACGCTGAAAGAGTCCATAGTAACTGGCAGCGTTTTATGCACTCCAATTCATTTTTCTGATTTACGCAAAATATGCGCAAAAAAAAACCGGCACTAGAGAGAGTACCGGTTTTTAGTCGATGCAAATTTGGGTATAAGAAAATATCAAAAATATAATGTTGCCTCGACTCATAGAGAGATAGAGATATAAAAAGAAAAAGAGCTTATCTAACAAATATAAGTATAACCGATTATCCGGCGTATGCAAGCATTATTTTACAAATTTTAACAAAAAAATCGAAAACGCTCAATTAAAAGCCAAAAAACAGCTTTTCAGGCCAAAAAAAATGTGGGGTCGAAAACCGACAATTCTCAAAAAAGGTTTTTTTTTTTTGAATTTTCAACAGAAATCTCCTGTCTAATCTAGTGAAAGTGGCAAAGGTATTG
>JAIPFN010000068.1 GCA_021736615.1 Phycisphaerae bacterium
TTTCGCCGACAAAGAAAGGCACATGGTTCATCTTGAGCCCGAGGATATCGCAGGCACAACGATTTACTGCAACGGCATAAGCACCTCCGTGCCGGAAGACGTTCAAGACGAGATGATACGTCTGCTGCCGGGAACCGAAAACGCAAAGATAACCACTTATGCCTATGCCATCGAATATGACTATGCCCCGGCAAGGCAACTCCGCCAGAATCTTGAGACCAGAATGGTCGAAGGTCTTTTCCTGGCCGGACAGATAAACGGCACAAGCGGATACGAAGAAGCCGCCGGGCAAGGCCTGGTCGCAGGAGTAAACGCAGCACGTAAGATTGCCGGAAAGGACGCTTTCGTCCTGGGCCGCGACGAGGCCTATATTGGCGTACTGATCGACGACCTGCTGACCAAGGAGATCGACGAGCCGTACCGCATGTTCACCTCGCGTGCGGAGTACCGCCTGACCCTTCGAAGCGACAACGCCGACAGAAGACTGACCTCTATAGGACGCAAAATAGGCCTTGTCGATGATAAGCGATGGAAACGGTTTATGGAAAAAGTCGATGGGATCGCAGAGCTTGAGATGTATCTTAAGGCAACCAGACGCAAAGGCCTGACCCTGTGGCAGCAGTTAAAGCAAACCGAAAACCCGCTAGCTGACACACTTGGTCAAGAGGACGAAGTTAAGGCGATGAACCTGCGAAATGATGTCATCGAAGCAGCGGTCATCGACGCAACTTACGAGGGCTATTTAAAGAGGCAGGTTAAACAGATCGAAAGTTTCAAGAACCTCGAAAAGATCAAACTTCCCGACGAGATCGATTACGATTCGGTAACGCACCTGAGCAACGAAGCCAGGGGAAAACTAATCCAGTTTCGCCCGGCAACCCTCGGCCAGGCAAGCAGGATAGGTGGAATAAACCCCGCCGACATCAGTGTACTCCAAGTAGAATTGGCTCGGCGTAAAGTGTGAGGTGTGAGGTGTGAGGTGTTAGGTGTTAGGTGTTAGGTGTTAGGTGTTAGGTGTTAGGTGTTAGGTGTTAGGTGTTAGGTGTTAGGTGTTAGGGGTTAGGGGTTAGGGGTTAGGGGAGGAACTGGCCTTGTCTAATCTGGACAGGCCCTTTATTCATTTCATCCGGTAAATCCGGCATAGTCGGTAAATTACACTTTTCAAAAAAGCATTACGAACATCCCGCGCAAACTCAAGTAAATTAACAAACTCAAACTGACCGATTGGCCAGTTTGAGTAACAAAAAGAACCAATTTGGGGGTAGTACCTGAAAATGAATAAAAGTTGCGTACTGCTTACTGCTTATTGAAAATTGCTGAATTTATTTTTTTTAGAAAATTTATATAACTTTTCGGCATTTGTAAACGTATTACACCTATGAGAATCTTTCAGTGGGGGTGACTGATGTATACCATAAAAAATAATATAATATCGAAGAATTACTATATCGATAAATCATACAGAGTTGGACGTGCAGGCACTGCGATAGTCTTGTTTTCGGTTTTGTTGATATTTGCATCGATGTGTTTTGCGAGCGGTTCGGGTATTCCTGGCGATCGCAGCAATGAAAAGACCATAACAGACGCCGCGAGAAACGCTACTCCAGCTGCGCCGTCAGTCGAAAGGCTGATTGAATTGGCCAAGACCGACCATATTGAGCTGCTCGAATGGAGTATGGCACTTTATGACCGGAATATTAAGGACTATACGGCTGTTCTTCACAAACAGGAAAGGATAGACGGCAAACTGATCAAACCGCAGGAAATAGCTTTCTGGTTCCGAGATAAGCCGTATTCGCTGCTGATGAAGTGGGAAAAGAACGCCGTGAAAATCGACAAGCTTCTGTACGTCGAGGGCCGTGAAAACAACAACATGTATGTTCACCCGACGGGGTCTTTTGCATGGATTAAATCCGTAAAACGCGACCCAAAGTGCGAAGAGGCCCTAAAAGGGAGTCTCAAGACTGCCGACGAATTCGGATTCTACAGAAACATGTTATATCTCCACAAAGTATTAACAAAGGCCCAAAGCTGCCGGACTATGAAATCGAAGTACCTCGGAAAAAGCAATGTTTACGGATGCGACACGGTTGCCATGGAGACGACGTTTACAGGCGACGATTGCAGATACCGGAAGATCATAATGCACTTCGATACAAAGCACATTTTGCCGCTGGCGCTGGTCTTCTACGACCGCAGCGGAAAACTTTACGGCAGCTACGCATTTTCCGACCTGAAATTAAACACAGGTATCACGGAAGAAACATTCTGCAAAGACAAAAACAAAATGTAAGCAGTGTTTATTGACGGATGAGCGTGTGAGTTCCGCTGCCTATTCCTTCTACGAAGAGGTATCCGTCTTTTAGCTTTGCCTCCACTTTTCTTCCGTCTACTGTTAGAGTTTTTGTCTTGCTATTTCCGGTCGGCAGGCCTATTCGTGCAACCATATTGGCGGGGATGTCTACTTTCAAAGTAAACGGACCCTGCGGCTTGTTTTCGAATGAGACGGTAACAGTTCCGCGTATTGTCGGTATGGCGGCGGTTGCGTTTTTAAGCGAAGCCGGTTGGGGTTGGATCAGAACTTTTGCAAAACCCGGCTCAATAGGACGAACGCCCATCAGGTACCTTGGAATGATGTTTCCGGGCACAGCACCCCATGCGTGGTTCCAGTCCTGGTTTGATTTGAATTTATTGTCCCAGGCTTCCAGCGTAATAGTCGATCCGACCCGGATCATGTTGTACCAGCTTCGAATATCCTTCGACGCCAAAAGCTCAAGTGCAGCCTCGGGGCGTCCGGATTCGTATAAGGCCTCCAAGAGGTATTGAGCGGCATAAACGCTGCACGCCATACCCTTAGATACGACGAAATCTGCTACAGACTTTTGGCGATCCTGTGGGACCAAACCAAAAGCCAGCGGCATCATATTTGCATGGAGCGAGGAGTGATCCGTGTCAGTACCATCGACATAAAGGCCGGTTTTTTCATCAAATAGAATCTTGTTGAAAACCTTCTTAACATCTGCAGCCTTGTTCAAATACTCCTTAGCATCTTCGTCCTTGCCTATCGCCGCGGCGATATCAGACATCTGCAAAAGCGTCTTGTAATAGAAAGCATTAACGACGGTATTGACTTCCGTAAACACATAACCGTCCCGCTCAGAGGCAGGCCAGTCAACGATGTCCCGGTCACCGCGACTTTTTTTCCCCCCCGTCCTGAGCAAACCGTCCTTGCCGGCGGTAAACTCCAGTGTCTTTTTGGTTTTCAGGATTTCATAATTCTGTGCGAGCGATTCTGTGTTGCCTGTATACATGTAATCTGCCCAGGCCATCAAAACCGAATGCTGCTTCCACTCAGTCGGCCAGGTGGGATTGGCGAGCAGGTATTCATGACTGTAACGGGCGAGGGTGTATTCGCGGTCGACTGCGTAATGCGAAAGCTGGTTGATGTAGGCGTCGGCTTCATAAGGAATTCTCTCGCGGTCACCGTCGACATATACGCCGCAGAAACTGGTAGCCTTCATGCTGTATTTGCATAGCGCCCAGATGTCGTTTATAACCTGGTCGGATGAATTAAAACTTGCGGTGTCGTCATTAAACGGATAATGAACAGCTACCTGTTTGATCATGTCTTTTGTAAGTTTGCCGGGGAAATTCACCAGTTCGATATAACGGAACGGGGCGACTATACCGAATTCCGGCGGCAGGTGGATAGCTCGCCCACCGGTATTTCGCCCGTCTCCTGGCGTATGAATGTCGATTTTGCCGGAGTCTTTCTTAAGTGTCTGCATGACTTTGTAATAGCGAACCGTAGTCCTGCCAAGATCAGTGATAATGCCTTCAGCATTGCCCCTTTCCCCGAAATGAACCTCTATCTCACGATCACTTTTCAGATCACCTGGATCAAGTCGCAAAAATCCGAATGCTACCTTGCCAAAATCGACCAGATAGTGCCCATCGCCCTTTTTGACGATACTTACCGGAGCGACCTCTGTCTGTACAAGGGGGTACCTGGTGGTGGCGTAATTATCGCTAATATCGGAGGTTTTGAACATCATGGGGTAGGACCATTTGCTTTGTCCGCCGGAGTCGCACCAGGTCCTTACTTTCCAGTAATAGAACTGATTAGAACGGAGAGGTTTTCCGGCATAGGAGATATTTATGGAGTTAGAGGAGTTGACTACCCCGCTGTCCCACATGTCAGCCCGGTCTTTAGTAAGGTTTTCAAGGTCAGTGGAAACGAGTATGTGGTAAGCTTTCTGGGTATCGTTTTGGCTCGAAGAATGCAGGACCCAGCCGAATTCCGGCGTAGGATCGGTAATGCCCGAAACGGCGGAACCGGTCAGCAATTCAACCATCAAGCCATCCGGAGACTTGCCGTCAGCATAGACATTCCGGCAGATAATTAGAGACATAACAATAATCAGCAACTGAAGACTAAAGCGATTTTTCACGTATAAACTCCTTAAGTAGAGGCTTCCTATAGACCGGCTAATCTTTCGATTTCCATCTGGTATCTTTACCCTTAGGATAACAAAATATCTAAGAAGGTCAAGCATTACGTGTAATCTAGCATTTCAAGCCAGGTTTTATTGTAATTACAGAGAACCGTATGCCAGACTAGACCAGGAAATAAAAGACTATTTATTGTCGGTTGCAAATTAAAAAGCTATCCGGGGATAATGGGTTTCGTATCTAAGAGAGAGGGTAAAAGTAAAAAAACCATATAAAAATAACACATAAATATTTATATAACTTTTGACTGTGATTATCAAATGCTGTAAAATTGCTTTTTATTGAATGAGACTTTAATTGGGTTCAGGAGCCTTTTTGGGGACCTAACAGAGGAATTCGGATCGACATAACTGTGTCTTAACGGAAGGATTATGCTAAAAATGGAAGCAAAAATCACCGAGAGAAACCTCAAACCGATCAAACAACTCCGCGGGAGCGCCGAAAGTTTCAGGTCTGTGATCGAAAATTCAGAGGCTGGTTACTTCATGATCGACAAGGAGGGTTTAATACAAGATGTAAACGACGGCTGGTTGAAAATGTACAAGTACTCATCGCCCGATGAAATCATCGGGAAACATTATACTTTTGTCCAGCAGCCGGAGGATATAGAAACGGCGATGGAATTTGTAAACGGAATAATGAACAACGATCCGAGGTATATCAGCGGCGAGTTCAGCAGGAAATGTAAGGACGGTTCAAAGGGTTATCATAGATTCTCAGCAAGGCCGGTCATACGCGACGGTGCGGCCGCAGGCATCGAGGGTTTTCTTATCGACACAACCAAAGCTAAAGAAGACGAGGAGGAACGTGAGCGGTTGATGGACATGCTGCGATCCAAGAACGAAGAACTCCAGAGTATCGTTTACATATCTTCACACGACCTGAGAGGCCCGCTGATCAATATCAATGGGTTTAGTAATAGCCTGGCGAATAACTGCTCAAAACTCCAAAAACTTCTGTTCAATCAAAACATTGACAATAAAAAAGAAATCCTTGCACTTATAGATGAAACCATACCTGAAGATCTGCTTTTTATTACAGAGGGTACGAAGAAAATGAAGACGCTGATAGACGGTCTTCTGCAGGTCTCGCGTGTAGGAACTGTCGAGGTGAAAATGGAAAACCTTGATATGAACGAGATCATCGAGAATATAATCGCGAACGTCTCTTACAGGACTCAGGAGATAGGTGCTTCGATAATCTTACATAGAGAATTGCCGCCCTGTTATGGCGACAGCAACCAGATCAACCAGTTATTCTCAAATCTTATCGACAACGCCATTAAATACCTTGACCCGAAACGCAAAGGAGAAATTCA
>JAIPFN010000069.1 GCA_021736615.1 Phycisphaerae bacterium
GTCCATGAACTGTTCGTATGATGTGAACTGACGGGCATCGCCGGTCTTTGGTCCGATCTGCAAACCTGTAGTGGGGTCAGTGCCATTGTTGCAGGCAAGCTCGAACACTTTGGCCCAGTTATAGTAACCCGTCAGGATGCAGCTTTCCTTGCCGAATGCGCTGATCGTAACGCAGCCGCTTGGCCCCCCTGCCCTGGCGTCGACCATGTTTTTGTCGTTATACAGCATTTCCTTGATAATTACGTCGGTATTGAAAAGCGACGGCTGACCGAAACCGGCACGGACGACTTCGCAGGCTCGCTTGAGAAAACTGTCGGGGTTCTTTGCGCTTAGCTGGATGCACGCACTCGGCTGGATGAGCCGCATTTCTTCGACGACATCGAGGATGAGGTATGATAATTCGTTGACGGCGTCTGCGCCCGTATCCGGGTGTACGCCGCCTACGTTTATCAAGGCGAAATCTGTATAGGTTCCGCTGGCCTCTTCGGTAATGCCCACCTTCGGCGGTGCGGGGTGGTTATGGAACTTGACCCAGAAGCACTGTAGAAGTTCTCTTGCCTGTTCTTTTGTCAACTCGCCGGCGTCGATCTGCTTTTTATAGAATGGGTAAAGGTTGTAATCCAAACGGCCGGGATTGAAAGAGTCCCAGGTATTGAGTTCTGAAATTACGCCGAGGTGGATAAACCAGTATGTCTGGAGGGCCTCCTGGAAGGTTCTCGGCGCGTTTGCGGGAACGTGTTTACAAACCTCTGCGATATTGAGCAGTTCGGTTTTGCGGGTTTCATCGGATTCAACTTTTGCAAGTTCCCTGACTTTATCTTCGCAGCGGCGGGCAAATGTCATGATCGCGTCACAGGCAATGTCCATGGCCTCAAGCTGCTGGCCCTTGTCATATGCGTCGTGGTCGTTAAGGAAATCGAGTTTCTCGCGAGTCTCTGCAATCCTTTCCTTAAATCGGATCATTCCGTATTTATAAATTTTATCGTCCATGATAGCATGGCCGGGTGAACGCTGCTCCATAAACTCAGTAAAAACACCTGCATCGTAGGCCTGCTGCCATGGCTTTGTCATGCACTTAAACAATTTTTCCCGCATGGTCTTGCCGGACCAGAATGGGATAATCTTTTCCTCATAAACCTTACTAACGCTTTCGGGCACATCATAACGCGTTCTATCCCTCGTGCTCATAATACGGAAGTCTTCGAGGTCGTGGCAGCATAGTTCCGGGTAGGTCGGTGTTGCCTTTGGTGCAGGTCCCCTTTCGCCGACGATCAACTCGCCTTCGTTAATACAGATGGACTTGTTTTCCATGATATACTTAAAAGACAACGCCCTGCAAACGGGGGTCGAGACCTGCATGGGAACGTCTGACTGGTAAAAATCCGTAATCAGTTCTGCCCGCTCCGACGAGATATACGGCAAGATTTCCAATGACTGCTGACGAAGCTTACTTACTCTTTCATTCATTATAACTACCCGCCTTAACTTCTAAACCATAACTTTCAAGAATTCCCGCCGCGGCCTTGACGTTTTCATCTTCGGCGTATTCGGCGCGAACGATATCGACAAAATTGATAAGGCGTTTGGCCTTCTCTCTTCCGCCGCTGTTGTACAACAAAAGTTCAATTAATGAAACATTTCTGAGCGTAGAAACAAACTCGCCCAGCGCTTTAATATTCGACTCGCTATCATTATATCCGGGAACAAACGGCATCCGAATGATAATATTTGCCCCGGATTCGTCCAACCACCTGATATTTCGTAAGATCGGCTTGTTGGAGACACCGGTTATCTTGCGGTGAATCTCATCATCGAGATGCTTGACATCGCACAAAAACAAATCGCCTAAAGGACGGACCCTTTTAACGACATCGAGCTTTGCATAACAGGTTGTATCGACCGTCGTGTGAATACCGCGATTCCGGCATTCGTCAAGCAAAGCACAAAGCACGTCCGGCTGGGCCAGCGGTTCGCCGCCGGATATCGTTACACCCCCGCCGGATGAATCATAAAACATTATATCCTTTTCGATCTCGGCGACGATGTCGTTAATATCGCGTTCGGAACCGATAAGCTCACGGGCGGCGGGGATACACGCGTCAACACACTTGCAGCATTGGGTACATTTTTCGGCGACGGTAGTGATTACGCCGCCTTCAAACGAGATCGCATCATTCGGGCAGGCCTGTATGCATTGGCCGCAACCGATACAGCGGCTTTGGCGAAAGCCCAGTTCGGGACGAGTCCAGATACTTTCGGGGTTATGACACCACTTGCAATGCAGAGGACATCCCTTAAAGAATACGGTCGTCCGAATTCCGGGGCCATCGTGAATAGCATATTTCTTTATGTCAAAAATCATTCTGGACTCATAAACAACATTTTATTTTTGCAAGCACAACATTATACTACAAAAATGGTCATTTTGCAAACATTTAATGTGGATTTCAGGCAGAAAAAGACAATATTGGCACGGGTAAAGTCATCTTTAATAAGGACTTACGCTAAATAGCCGATCCAGTGCCCGGGGAATTATATTGCCCCGATAACAGCCGCTAATCGCAATATTTACGGGACAAAACAGACATTCAAAGAAAAACATCGACAAACCGGCAAAGAAACGGTAAACCTATGGTCAACTTTTTCGAGGACATGACTGTACAGCCGTACGGAAAACGCTCAGATCACAATTACCGAAATCGATCTCAACCGCAAGGCCGAAACCAAAATTCGTAATTCGTAATTAAAAACTGGCCGCCAGACCAGTTTTATCAGTACCAGCTGTTTTCGTATGCGCCTTCGAACAGGGCTACTACGTTTTCTGGCGGAACGCCGCCCTGGATATTGTGGATGTTATTGAATACATATCCGCCGCCGGGCTTGAAGATTCTCATGGCTTCGGCGGCTTCTGCTTTGACATCTTTCGGGCTTGCAAATGGCAAAGTGTGCTGGCTGTCGCATCCTGCGCCCCAGAATACCATTTTCTTGCCGAACTCGTCTTTCAATTCCTGTGGGTCCATTCCGTCTGCACTTGTCTGGACCGGGTTTAGAATGTCAACGCCATTGTCGGACAGTTCGTTGATCAGAGACCTGCAGTTTCCGCAGGTGTGGTACCATATCTTCGCGTCGGTCAGGCTTCTGATGTGCTGGGTGAGTTTCTTCTGCCTTGGTTTGACGATATTCTTGTAAAAGTCAGCGCGGAACAACGGACCGGACTGGCCTGCAAGATCATCGCCGATCATAATAACATCGACAATATCGCCGACCGCTTCCATAAAACCAGTACAGTAATCGATCCAGAACTCGGCTATTTTATCCAATACAGCCTCACAGAATTCCTGATTTAAAATCGTATCCATAAGCCACTGTTCCAACCCCCGCATATACCAGCAGGTTTCATAGACAACACCGTGTATACCGGTGCAAAGTGCGTATGGGGTTTCCTCACGCATTTTAAGGGCCTCTTCACGAACGCCTGTAAACCTTGTCGGATCGTTACCCTTGGGGAACGGGTAGTTAGCAACATCCTCAATGGTAGCGTCGGCTAGCGGGTGATGCGAAATGTCCATATAAAGATTCTGATCATCCGGCATGGACCATATGACACCGAACTCATCCTTCAGGTCGTGCCAGAGCCTTCCGTTTCTTTCGTTCTTTTCGATGCCGCCCTTGAAACTATCCGGCCCGTGCGCACAGATGTATCGGGTGTCAACGTGAAATCTTTTCAAAACTTCTTCGCTTGGTTTTGCCAATTGCTGGACGGGATCAAGAATAACGATTTCTTCTTTCAGGCCAAGGTAATCAAGGAGGTCCTTGTAAGCGTTCTTATGAATACCGGTCTGAAATCCGCCGAGATCGATCGGCACGCGGTCGGCTTCCTGGTGATTTATCGCTTTTAGAACTCTTTCTCTCGAAGTCATTGTTTCTTTTTTCGACATTTCTTATTCCCTTAAAAATTGACTTATAGCCGGTCAGAGGTGTAAGGCCTGGTTTCCGTGACCTCTATTTTTTTATATGTCAGGATACTATAATATTACAATTTCTCTGTCAAACACAAAAAAAAAGTATCATTCACTTCCATTTTAGTATAAAATAACATAATAAGCAAAAAAGTCAATCAAGACCTTGGCTGTTTTTCTCACTCTTTAATCTGATGAAATTTGAAGGGAAATGAGATTATGAAGTAAAAAGGGTTCACGCTTATCGAACTGCTCGTTGTAATCGCTATTATCGCCTTGCTGCTTGCTATTTTGATGCCGTCACTGAGGCGAGCCAAAGAAGCGGGCAAGCGAATCCAATGTATGAATAATACCAAGAGCCTGGCGGCCGGCATGATAATGTATACCAATGACAATGACAGCGAGTTCCCCAAGGCCTGGACACGACCGAAATCGGAAAGTGACGGATGGCTCCTAGAGGTTGAAGGCCATAAGCAAAACCCGGCGGACGCGTCTAAAGAATTGCAACAAGATGCCATAAGAGGCGGACTTTTATACCCTTACGTTGAAAATACAGAAGTTTATTACTGCCCGGTTGCTAAAAGCAATGAATTTCGCACATATTCGATGACACAAGCTCTTAATGGCTTTTATGGTGCAGCCGGTGGGGAGATTCTGAAAAAGATTTCTCAAGTGAGGAATTCTTCCGGGCGGATCCTGTTTTTAGACGATTATGCTAAAGACTGGGACGCGTGCTGGATGATCTATAACAACCAGACAAAGTGGTGGAATACAACGCCTATTCGGCATGGTTCCGGAGGCAATGTGTTCAGCTTTGTTGACGGGCATGCAGATTTTCATCTTTGGAGGGATGATAGAACAATCAAACTGGCGGAACGATGCTATGAAGAAAATACAGCCGGTGATCTAAGCGCCCCTGCCCAACCTGGAAATGAAGATATATTCTGGGCTCAGAGGGCCACGTGGGGAACTTTAGACTATACACCAACACCGTGAGTGCGGTTTTGTTGTGTTTTGTGTCAAGTGACTGGCCGGCGCTGGCGCTTAGGGCTGTTGTTTTCCAATAATTCGCAGTGAAGTCTTCTATACCTGGTGACTTTGAGAACATGTATCCGGCAAAGTTCAAAGACAAAAACTCCGCCGATCAATTTGCAATCGGCGGAGATGTAGATTTGGTTACCTGCCTGACATTTTCATTAGAGGAAATATTATCAATCTCCCTTTTGGCCGTTCTTGATGAACTGTTCTGCAAAATATTTTGGGGTCAGATGCTCACCTGTCGAGCGAAGGATCATTTCGTTCCAGTCATTGACGGCACCGGGGCCGAAGACCTGGTCGCGGAAATACCGGCCTATTCGCTTGTCGCCTACATAACTTACACCCGCATCGCTTTTAAGCTTAAGAATATCTTTGACGATGTGGTTGTGCCACTGCGAGGCCAGCAGTTCGCCGAGCATGTAATTGTGATAGTAGCAACTTGCCACGGTGAAATGCAGTTTCGAGGCCCAGCCGGCGTCCGGCTTGCCCTCCGGTCTGTTGACAAACTGATACTTCTCGACCATATCCCACCACAGGGTGTTCAAATCCTGATCTGGATCGGCATAGACGGCCCTTTCAAAGTTATACATCACCATCGCCCATCGGGCAAAAAGTATCTGCTGGAACTGGAGGTACTGGAATGCAACCTCTTCCACTTCTTCTCGCCGGGCATCGCTCAGGCCGAGCATCTGCTGCATCGACGCGGCATTGCGTGACAAACGTCCGAAGAACATTGCGGCGGCTTCGGTGGTGAAAGTGTGGGCAGGCTCCCGGAGCAGCCAAGGCTCGGAGGGATCGTGATACTTGAAATAGACCGCGTGTCCCAGTTCG
>JAIPFN010000070.1 GCA_021736615.1 Phycisphaerae bacterium
GCCTGATATATGTTCCCACAGGAAGTATCAATACTTCCTTTTATTTCTCACACCTTTACTTGCCGTTTCTCCCGGGTACATCTAGGACCCGGGAGAAATTATTGCGCTGCATCTACCACTAACGGATTAATACTAACAAAATACTTTTAAGACCTTTCAACTGTATCAATAAAATTTTCAAAAAAATACAAAAATTATAACACCATAGCATTAGCCGAACGTATATAACCTCAACAATGACTAACAAAAACAATTTTTTTTGCATCAAGACTAATCATGTTGCATTAGTTAAAATGATTTATGTTAATTGATGAAATGAAGGAGGTAAAAATGAAGACGGTAATATTTTTGTTATTACTTTTTGCCGCAGCCCTGATACAGGGCAGGACGGTTTCAAAAGGGTTATTTCAAAATACTATTGCAGCTTACGAATCGGTAGAGGATATGTGATGTTGCGTACCTACTCAGATATTAAGCTATGAAAGTTATAAATGTAAATAGACGCTAATACAATGGGTAAGCGTCATAGTGAGGAGGCAATGGAGAAGGAGAATCTACCAAGCCTCATTAATCAACCAAACAATAGGAGGCCATATCATGAAAAGGTTAATGATAATTATGTTAATGACAGCCGTTTGCAGCACTTCTATGGCGGGTATTTCAAGTGGATCTAACAATTCCTGGTATGATGATTTGCTGGAACTTTTGAATTTGTACCGTGATCGTGATGTGAGATTAGACGACAAGGATATCTATAATGACACTCCGGCCGTCTCATACACTGACGACAGCCAAAGTTATCCGTCCGAAATAAATTCTGACATTGATGTTGATCTCGATGATTTACCACTGACTGAACCTGGAGGAAATTTAGATGGTATTATTGATCCGGGGCAAAATGGATCAGGCAACCCTGATTCGCCGGTAATATCAAATCCTGAACCTTGTTCAATCATACTGTCCAGCATTGGTCTTGGGATAGCCGGCTATCTCAAGAGACGCCGGGCCATCTAGCCTGCTGCTCTCTGGACAATAGTATGTTTTATATAAAATCGGCGGCAAATCGATAAAATTTTCCGCCGATTTTTTTATAAGAATAGCCTCGGCCATAGGCCGAATCCTCAATTCGTAATTAGTAATTAGTAATTCGTAATTCGTAATTCGTACATCAAACTGACCAACAGGTCAGTTTGATGTACGCCATGTCCCTATTCCATCCCACCAAATACAGATATGATTAATACCAACCGATTCGTTATATTGTTCCTTATACGCCGCCTCTGCCATTTCGTGCAGTTGACGCATACAATCTATTCCGCCAAGACGCCACGCATGTCCTCCCATTTCAACAACCTGGGCCTCAACGTTGCCGCAGCCTATCTTATGCTCGGCAATCAGTCTTGCAAGGTCCATCGCTTTGCCTCTAAGTTCGATCTCCCGTTGTTTTTTGTTAACGGATTCCATTTCCACAAGTTCTGCCATCAGTCGTTCATTGTCTTTATGGATGCGTAACTGTAGTTCCTTAATTTCAGTTATTCGTTCTTTCCTGTGCTTGCGGCTCGCTGGAAGCAGCATTTCTGCCATGCCTAAACCAGGGTCGACAAGGATCCAGACAATGAAAGTTGAGCACAGCGTCCCCGTAGCCGCCGAGATCATCAATTCGAAAACATTATGTGTAAATGCCGTCACCGTCAGACCAGCAGCTCCGCCAAGAAAGGGGACCATGTCGTAGAATACCAGATAGCTTTTACTGCACGTCAAAGGGTGCTCAAGTTCGATTTTCTGACTTCGTGATACTCCCCGGAATATCGCGAAAGAATATACCAGCATAAGAAACACTATAATCGTACTGGAATACCCGGACAGTGAAAATATCACCCACCAGTTGAGGCCCGCTTCTCGAAGCGCTGTAATTAAAAGAAAAACACTGCTCGATATAAACCAGCAAGTACTCGAAATATGAATAAATTTTAAAACACGATTAGAAGCCATTATATTTCCAAACCCAATATCTGTATCGCAGGTCATGCCCCACTTATCTATTGAGTAAAAAACCTGCTAATTACATAAATAATAAATAATAAATAATAAATCTCAGACTGGCCAATAGGCCAGTTTGAGATTAAGGCGCCGCCGTGGCCTCGTTAACAGCCGCAACAGCTCCGGCACCGCCAAGGACCGGAGTGACAAGTTCGCCTACCGTCAACCCTATTGCCGCAAGAATGGTAGGTGGGACATAAATAACGTCACCTTCTTCAAGGAGCACGTTTTTCGACATATCCCCATATTTTATCATCTTATGAAAATTAAGTTTGCAGATCATCCCCCTGACATCTTTACCCGTCGATGGCCTCACCAGCCGAATTCTCTCTTCCCACGCCTGAAACGTAGGCACTGCTTTGGCAATAGCCGACAGTGCCGTTTCACGTCCGGTGAAAATTTTGGCCCCAGGATCTCTAACCTGACCGAGAATATAATAAAGCTTACTCGCAAAGCCGGAAACCTGCACATCGATAGGGTGTTCGTCTCGCATTTTATAAATATGCGAAATCTTGTCGGCAAGTATTTTTGCAACCTCATCAGGTGTTTTACCGGCCACTGAAACATCTCCCACTATTTCGTAAGAAACCTTCCCGTCCGGACGAATTGCCTGAGTTTGGAGATGAAGTTCCGGGACTCGCGACGCACTGACCGTAATCTCGTCGGCCGGTTGAAGTCGATACTCTTCAACTGTAACATCGGCCTCGTCAGGTTTTTTAAAAGAATCCACATTCTTATTATCGCAATTATAGCAACCGCTAAGTAGTACAATTGCAATCGGTAGAGTTAGGATATAAGAAGTTTTCATTTAGGCGCCCCCTGTTTCTTTGATCTCTTGGATTGCTCGAAATTATACCGGCAAGCCCGATTATACATACAAAAAATTAGTCGACATCAACGACTTCAGACTGAATGTGCAAAATGCTTATCACTTTAGCTTTTCCCTCAATCGAAGTAAAATAAGCACTCTGGAGTATTCTCTGTGCGATAATCCGACTAGACATTTTTTAACTATTATTCTTATTGACTTTATCAGACTGAACCAACGAATACATAATCCGTACAATATATAACACTTTTGAAAATTGATAATTGTGGAATAATAATACTAATGACTCAATTCCGGGGGTGAAAATGGGGGTGAATAATGGATGAGTCAGTTGAAAAAACCATTACAGAGTTGCTTGATCACATGAAGTTTATCGCCGATTTACAGTCTGGAAAATACGGAGTAATTTCAAAGCCGAAACAGATGGAAGACTGCATTGAAGAGATGAAAGATTCGTTAAACAATCTAAGTTTCGTCATAAATTACGTAGTATTCGACCTCGAAGCAACAAGAAGGGAAAACTACTCCCTAAGAAAACTATTAGAGAAAAAGAGAAGATAATAAAACAAAAACCCCAACAGAAGCGCGGCAGAGCAAGGGCCTATTGCCCAACTCGTACCGCCGGCTTCCAGCCGGCTTTATTGTGCTTTACGACTTAAAACGACTATATAATGGATGATAATCGAATCAATTCTCGTGCTATGCTGTTGAGCAACACCCCCGCAAGGTGAAAATCCCGATTCATCGGGGCTGCCCGAATAGCATCTCTGGGAGTCAATGCAATACAAAACCCACAGAAAGACTTACAATAAAAAAGACTCGGCCGTAAGGCCGAATCTTTCATTATACATTAGACAATATACATTATTCATTTTAAACTGACCTTTGGTCAGTTTAAATGGCTTCTTCGACAGCGTCGGCAACCTGCATATGAACACCCCTGTCAAGTATATCAGGCAAAAGCCTGCCTTCTGGAGCAAGTTCCGCAATAGTCTTCGCCGCCGCGATCTGCATCTCAAGGGTGATCTTTTTAGCCCGCCCGTTAAGAGCGCCTCTGAAAAGCCCCGGATACGCCAATGCGTTATTGATGCCCCGTCCGTCAGCCGTAATTGCAGCTCCCGCCTCTGCCGCCTCTTCCCTGCTGATCTCACCGACAGGATTGCTAAGCGGAAAAACGATAGGCCCGTCAGCCATCGCTGCGATCATCTCTTTAGATACCATTTTAGGCTGAGCGACCCCGATAAATATGTCACGCCCTTTAAAGCCTTCAAGCAGATCGCCCTTAAAGCAATCCTTATTGGTTATCTCGGCAAGCTCTTCTTTGTATTTGTTCATCCCTTTGGTTCTGCCCTTATAAACCGCACCAGCCGAGTCATAAACCAGTATGTCTTTGATCCCAAAGTACAGCAGGATCTTAGAGATCGCTATTCCTGCAGCACCGGCTCCAAGAATGATCGCAGAGCAATCTTCCGCCTTGCGATTCGTCTGTTTCAAGGCATTGATAAGTGCAGCCAGCACGATCGTCGCCGTACCGTGCTGATCGTCATGCAGTACCGGAATATCAAGTCGTGCACGTAGCTTTTCTTCGATCTCAAAGCACGCCGGTGCCGCGATATCTTCAAGTTGAATCGCCCCATAACTGCCCGCCGTCAACGCGACCGTTTCAACGATAGTATCGACATCCTTAGAGTCGACCAGGATCGGAACTGCACTGATTCCGGTAAATTCTGCAAAGATGGCAGCCTTGCCTTCCATAACAGGAAGCGAAGCAAGCGAACCGATGTCCCCAAGCCCAAGCACAGCCGTACCGTTGGTAACGATCGCGACTCTGTCACAGATACCCGTCCACTCCCACGCCGTTTCAGGATCCTTTTCGATCTTCTTACACACCGACGCAACACCCGGGGTATAAACCATACGAAGGTCGCTAAGACTCTGGATGGGCATACGGCTGAACGTTTCGATAGCACCGCGCCGATGCGTCTCAAAAACCTCATCGACAACATTTTCAACCTCGGCGCCGTCAATAGCATTAACGGCAGTCATGATCTTCTTTAATTTTTCAGAATCGCAAAAAACCGTAATATCCCGCGATTTAGTCTCGTTGCAAAGACCCGCGAAATGCACATCACCGACATGCCCGCCGCACTCGCCTATAGCCGAAATAACACGCCCAAGCATTCCTGGTTTGTCAATAATTCGGAATCGCAAAGTATAAATCTCGTCACAAAAGTACCGTTCCTGCCAACTGCTGCCATCTAAATACATAAAAATACACCTCAAAAGGTTAAAAGTGAAAGTTAATAAAGTGCTACATACTAGCAATCAAAAGCAAAATGTCAAGGATATTCGTTTCTTGCACGCTGCCCGCCCTTATTTGCTCATCTGCACTTCTTTATTAAACAATCGCAACCGAACATCAATAGCCTCGATTGCCCACTCGATATAGTGAAGTTTGTGTGCTGGTTTTCCATTTCTCTCATTCATCAGTCCATGCTGAACGATCTGCAGGAACCTGCTCCTCGTTTGTCTGCTGATCTCGGTCGGATCATCTGCCCACTCTTTCAGTTCTTCATATTGATTCCTCAGTCGCTTGCTTGAATTCAGCTGCAGCGGAGTCAGGTAATCCGCCGGATTATACCCGATCTGCAAACCCTTCAGCGCCATTATTAGCGGTTCATAATTCGCCCTCGCGTCAAGCCTCATAAACTTATACTGTTGAGTATACGTCGTCGCGTGGGCCGGCGATTTTTCAGCGATCCCATCCCCCCTGAGCTGGGAAACCCGCTTACTGGACCTCGCAAAAACAAGC
>JAIPFN010000071.1 GCA_021736615.1 Phycisphaerae bacterium
GCCACACGAGCCTTAAATTCCTTACCAAAATGCCGTCTTTTTGCCATAACTCTAACCCCTACAAGAACTTAATGATGCTTTAATTATAGCACATCATACAACCTTATACCATGGTTTGATTTCTGGGGAGTATTATAGAAATATCTCGAAAAGCTTAAATGTGATCTGAACTCGACGATTAAGAGCCCTGGCAGTATCTTCCGACTCGCCCTGCTTTAAAGGAGGAACGGCGTTTCGGTGAGCTATCACTTTACATCCCGATGACCGAACCAACTCGGCTGCGAAACCGGCGTGATCATCATGGTGGTGGGTCAGCAGCAGATATTTGATACTAGAAATTTCTATACCCAATCCAGTGAGTTTCTTTTTGAACTGCGAATAGTACTTAGGGTAAGATGTATCGATAAGCAGATAACCCCCGTTACACTTTAATAGAAAGCACGATGTCCAACCTAGTTTCACACAGTGAACGGTAGTGCCGCTAAGATTAGCCATATAATCTTCCCAAAGAGAGATACCCTAAATCGCAAAGACTGAGTCGTCCATTACTTTTCCGCAGTATATGCATGCCGGGTGTCTTGATGATACCATGTGCTCGCAGTCGGGGCACTTCTGTGCTTTTCTTTTGTTCTGGCCATCGAGTACGCCGTCTCGCATGTCTATCTCGTAGAGTTTTTTGTGGAGGTCCTCCTCGGTTAGTTTTGCGCGGTCTCTTAGCAGTTCCCAGAGGGCTTCGGAAATCATAAGCGACCTGGCGAGGTCGGCACGAAGTCTTTTTATCTGGCTTTCAACGGCTGTCGCCTTGCTCTCTGCGCGGGAAGCGGCCTGGGAACCGGTGTAACTTCCGGAATTGACGTCGCTGCCATAATTATACTTCATTCTAAACATTTTCTCGTCCTTTCAATGAATCATTTATGGATAGATTGTACCAGATCGGCTACGAAAAATCCAGCGAATTGATCTCAAAAAAAATGTAAAAAAACTCAATTCAAAATATTGCTGAAACCTTACTTTTTTAGACCTTCGAACAAAATAAGCTGAACCGGCAATGGCGGGAAAAAGTACAAAAAAGCAGAAACTTGATAATCGTGTTGTTCATAACTGAAAGGGTAAAGAGATGAAAAAGCGATACATGATTCTAATGGTTTTGGCCGCGTTTATACTTGCAGTTCCGGTTCTGCTTATGGCAGGCGCCGATCACAAGGTAATAACCGTTGCCCAGGCCAAGGAGCTTGAAGACGACGCAAAGGTCGTCCTGGAAGGATTTATCATTGAGGATCTGGGGGACGAGATGTACCTCTTTAGAGACGCTACAGGTGATATAAACCTTAAAATCGACGAAGATGCATGGAAGAAATGCAAAATGGATCCCGAAATGCTGGTAAGGGTCTATGGCGAAATTGACCGTGAAGACGATTCACTGAAAGTTGAAGTAAAGAAGATAAAAGATGCCAAAGTAAAAATCGAAGAAGATTTCGAAGAGGAAATCGTCGAATAGACAATGTTTAAAACGTCACAATGTTTAAAACACCGTCGCGAACTAAAATCGCGACGGTGTTTTTAGTGCTTATGTTCCGGCCCGGCTTAAATTTTGCCGGGTTGCCTGGCGTTTTTCTGAAGTTCGTCGTCAAAAGCTTTAGCCGCTTCGGTAAGTTCCTTGACGACCTGCGGATTGCTTTCAGCGACGTTCTTTGATTCGCTAATATCGACCGAAAGATCATAAAGCTCGACGCCTACCTTAAGTTCTGTAAATTTCTGCTTGGCTTTTTTATTGTTATTGCTTTTGCGAACGGTTTTCGGCAGATGCAGTTTCCATTTCCCCTTGCGAATCGCGGCAAGTTGCGTAGCATTTGTCTTGTAGTAACAATAAATCTCATGAGGTGATACCGCACCTTTTTTACCGCTCATCAAAGGCCAGATGTCCTTGCCGTCGATGATCTCTTTGGTCCGGACCGGTCCGCCGGAAAGCCTGGCGATTGTCGGCAGCATATCGATAGTCCCGCAAATCTCAGTGCACTCGGTGCCGGCAGGTATCTTACCCGGCCACCACATAACACAAGGCTCTCTCATTCCGCCCTCATACACTGAAAACTTTCCGTCACGCAGGGGCAAGGCACATCCGCCGTCTTTGCCGAATTTAAGCCATGGGCCGTTATCGGAAGTATATACAACAAGCGTATTGTCATCGAGGTCAAGCTCCTTAAGCGTCTTTAGTATCTTACCGACGTTCCAGTCGATCTCCTCGATAACATCGCCGTAAAGACCGCGTTTACTGGTATCCTTAAACTTTTCGGACGCAAAGAGCGGAATATGCGGCATGGTACTGGGGATATACAGGAAAAAGGGATTGCTCTTGTTTTTCGTAATGAACTTAATCGCCTCTTCGGTGTAACGTTTTGTCAAAGTGGACTGGTCGGCAGGATATTCTATACACTCGGTATTGCGCCTAAGAGGAACCTTGCTCTTATATCCCCTGTAACCCTTAAGTTTGGGATCAGCGAACGCCTCATCAATCTTCTGTTTGGTAACACCCTCTCTCCAGTTACAGTTATCGCTATAAACCATATCCCTGGCCGTCGACATATCGTTACTATAAGGAATACCAAAATACTCATCAAAACCCTGGCTGGTCGGCAAAAATTTCTTCTGATAGCCAAGGTGCCACTTGCCGATGCAGGCGGTAGCATAGCCGCGTTTCTTTAGCATATTGGCGATATTGACTTCATTGGGATTTAGCCCAACCTTCGAATCCGGAAACAACACAGTAAGCTGCCCCACACGCGAAGGATAACAACCGGTAAGCAATGCCGCCCGAGAAGGAGTACAAACGGAATTCGCCGAATAGAAGTCCGTAAACCGCATTCCCTCGGCGGCCATCTTATCAATATTAGGAGTCTTGATAAGCGGAGAACCAAAACAACCGAGGTCCTGATAACCCTGATCGTCGGCAAAAATAATAATGAAATTAGGCTTTCTATCTGTATCAGCCGAAGCGATCCCTATAAACGATACTAAACTGACAAAAACTGCCAATGCCTTAATCAGACCCAAACGTAAGAAACCTGCCATGACAACACCCTTTCATAAAAACCGATTTAATACCTAAACGTCAGCAAAGTACAAAATATTGCAAAAAAACTCAGGATTTGCATTAGCGCTGGCTGTATCTCAGGAATTAAGCTTTTGCCCCAACAACTGCGAAACTACCTTGGGATTGGCCTGGCCTTTGGACTTCTGCATTACCTGGCCCATGAGGAAGCCCATCGACTTGTTGGATTTCTTGCCGCCTTCTTTAACGTCGGCGACTGCCTTTTCGTTTTCTGCGATCACCGCGTCGACGAGAGTCTCGATCTCACCGGCATCGCTTTTCTGGATGAGGTTCATTTCTTCGGCGATAACTTCTGGAGCCTTTTTCGTCTTGACCATCTCTTCAAATATCGTCTCAGACGCCGACGCGCTCACCTCACTGTCGTCGACCATCTTTGCGAGTTTGCCAAGCACCTGAGCTTCGACGCCAAGCTCTGCAACGCCGCAGCCGGCCTCGTTGGCCAGTTTGGCCCCGACCTGCGTGATAAGGTTGCACACACGCTTAGGAGTCGCCCCTGCCGCGACGGCTGCGTCAAAGAACTCACCGGTCGCCCGGTCAGCCGTCAGCACACCGGCGTCATAGTCGCTAAGTTTGTACTCACTGACAAATCGCTTTTGCTTGGCGATAGGTAGCTCGCAGAGGTTCGATTTAATTTCGTTTAACCACTCCTCGTTCATCTCTATCGGGACAAGGTCAGGCTCTGGGAAATAACGGTAATCGTGAGCAGCTTCTTTGATACGCTGCAAAACGGTGCACTGATTAACATCGTCCCAGCCGTAAGTGGCCTTGTCGCCGGTCTCCATCGTCGTGCCGTGCTCTATAAAATCATTGAGCTGCCGCCGGGCCTCATACTCGACGCTGCCTTCCAGTGCGCGGAAACTGTTGAGGTTCTTAACTTCCGATATAGGCGTCTTATAGAGCTTGCCGTCTTTTGTGATGTGCAGATTTATATTAGGCTCGAAACGCATGTGTCCCTTTTGCATGTCGGCAAGGGAAACGCCGAGATATCGAACGATCTTTTGAAGCTCGATAGCCAGTGCCTTAACCTCTGCGCCGTTGTTCATATCCGGCTCGGTGACTATCTCCAAAAGCGGAGTGCCTGCACGGTTAAGATCGACCGCAGAAAAATTGCCGAGCGTATGGGTGTTCTTACCGGCATCTTCTTCAAGATGCGCACGGAGGATACGAATCTTCTTAGTTTCGCCGTTTTCAAGCGGTATCTCGATATAGCCGTGCTCGCTCATCGGCAGGTCGTACTGGCTGATTTGATAGTTCTTCGGCAGGTCCGGGTAGTAATAGCTCTTACGGTCCCACTTGGTAAACGACGGGATGTTGCAGTTTAGAGCAAGGCCGGCAAGGACGGAGTATTCATACGCCTTTTTGTTCATAACAGGCATCACGCCGGGCATACCGATACAAACCGGGCAAACATGCGTATTGGCCTGATCGCCAAAGGCAAGCTCGCACCCGCAAAAAATCTTCGTCCTGGTATTAAGCTGAACATGAATCTCCAACCCAACAATAATCTTATAACTTATATCTGACATTTTTTTCTTGTCCTTTATTGCCACAGAAAGCACATTGTATTTTAACCACGGATTTCACAGATTTACACGGATTTTTATTAAATCAAAAATCAAAATGTAAAAAGCAAAACCACAAATCAAAATTCAAAAATATTTTAAAGTTCAGGTTTTCTTTTATGAAAATCAGTTTTTGTTTCAAACATTCTTGCGATTCGCATGATTTTTTCTTCTGCAAAGTTTTCGGCGAGTATTTGCAGGCCTATTGGCAAGCCGTTAGAGTCGAAACCGGCTGGGATGCTTATTCCGGGGACTCCTGCGAGGTTTGCGGAGATTGTGTATATATCGGCAAGGTACATCTGCAAGGGGTCGGTGGTTTTTTCGCCAACCTTAAACGCTGTTGATGGGGAGACGGGCATCATCAGGCAGTCTGCCTTTTCGAATGCTTTTGTGAAATCGCCTCTAATGAGGTTTCTCACCTTAAGGGCCTTGAGGTAATATGCGTCGTAGTAGCCGCTGGACAGTGCGTATGTGCCGAGCATTATCCGGCGTTTGACCTCTGTTCCGAAGGCCTCTTCGCGCGACTTGGAATATACGTCTATATAGTCCTTGGCGCCCTCTGTTCTGTGTCCGTAATGGACGCCGTCATATCTTGCCAGGTTGCTGGAGGCCTCGGCGGTCGCTACAACATAATAGGTTGCTATTGCATAATCAAAATGGGGCATATCGATCTCTATGATCTCTGCGCCAAGCGATTTATACACATCAAGTGCGGCGTTTAATGCGGCCTGCACATCTGCGTCTGCCCCTTCGTTAAACTGTGGCACTACTGCGATCTTTAGGCCTTCGATAGGCGTATCAATATTGGCGAGATAATCCGGTACTGGGGCCATCTTATCGCTGACGCTGGTCGAATCCCTCTCGTCTCTGCCGCTGATTACATTCATCATAAGAGCGGTATCTGTGATATCTTTTGTAAAGGGTCCGATCTGGTCGAGGCTAGAACCATAGGCTACAAGCCCGTAACGCGAAACACG
>JAIPFN010000072.1 GCA_021736615.1 Phycisphaerae bacterium
CAATGGCACCTGGGGAATAGCTTTCCTTGGTTTGCTTGAATGCGTGGTTCTGAGCTGGTTCTACCGGATCGAAACTCTACGCAACCATGCAAATGAACGCAGCGACTGGAAACTCGGTGTATGGTGGAACTTTGCGATCAGGGTGCTTATACCTGTCATTCTGGGAACACTTTTCATCTGGAGTCTTATTGACGATGTAACAAACAAGGACGGTTTTTTGAGGGCTCCGGACGGCAACTGGATCTTGCCAAACTGCGTGGGGATGTCCATCATGGTGATTGTGCCGATCATTGCGATAGCACTTAGCCTTGTAAAAAGTCCCATCTCTGCATCTGACGGACACGGCGTGCAAAAAACTATCAAGTACCATTCGTCTTATTCGGGGAAAGTGATCTCAATCGCTGCTTTAATAATGTCGATAATTTCGGCAGGGGTTTTAGTGGTCATTTTCGCCGGTCAAGGAACCGAGATTCCCGTTAAACAGATTTGGATGTACTATGCTTTAGCTGTCGGGATTATCGCTGTTTTGCTGGCCAATTACCAGCTTGCAAAGCTTGACAAGTCCTGCATTAGCCCCACTGTTTTCAGCAGGTTTGCAGGGGTAATCGCCACGCTCGACATAAGTGCATGTATCGCATTGATGCTGATCTCGCTTACAGATACGGCTTCGAAAGCACACAGGGAAGCTGCCGCGGAAGGACTTACTTCAACATCATATATAATTCTCGGTGTTACGTCCCTGCTGATCGTAGGCGGGCTTTCCTGGTGCTTCTGGCGGGCAATGACGTCACCTGCCGATGACGACACAGCCGTTCAATATCCGTCAAGTTAAGTGTAAGAATGATCGGGATTTATTTACACCGATTATTAGCAGGTGCGTAACATCGTGAAGGCTTTTAGTCTTTGAGCGGAATGACCCATGAGGATTCTCCAGCAAGTTTGCGAGCACGAGCCCCTTTAATTTCCCCTTTGATTAAAGCATGGGCTGGATTCCCCTCTATACCATTCTCCAAGTCTTCTTCAACTGGATCTTCCACTACAGGATATCCCAAATCTTTTGGTACTTTGGCAAGCAAACCAACTAAGGCTAATGCTTTCTTAATGCTTTTTGCAGGTGTTGTTTTTGAAGCAATGTCGACAGATATATCACCCAATGTGGATTTATAGAGGGCCGAAGATGGTCTATATGACCCATCCCCATTTTCAACAAACTGGTTTGGAACTGTCAATCTACGATACAACATTTCGTCATCAGCAACCTGTTGAATATCCTTAGGTGAATTATCATCCATGAAATGAACCCAAAGTAATTAAGTAACTAAAAACCTCTCAGCCACCGAATTAAGCCTTGAATAGCAATAACATCACTACTCTTAATTTGGCTCTCGTCAATTGGCTCCTCATTGTTCACTTTGAGATAGCTAATGTTTTCAGAATCAACAAATTCAATCTCAAGCTCACGCTCACCAATTTGCCACTCAAATTGCATACCCCCTCCAGATATTGGCACAACATGCGGAGGCTCAATCGGTGTATATTCTAATAGATTAATAAACCTCTTAGCAGTAATTATTATATCTTTAGGTATTTCTGGGCTTCCATAGGAATCCCAATTACGTGGCAATTTCGCAAGTTCATCTATGTCACCAACAACTCTATCAAACAAAAAAATCGAAGTATAAATACTATCCATTGTCGAATCATTAATTGGCTCAACTTTTTTATAACTGGGTCTTTCTACTGCCAAACAAACACCACTCAAAGTTGCATCCTGTGGAAGAGCACTTGAACCAACCGCAAGGCAACCTCCTAATAACACTACATTCCTGTCCATTCTAAACACTCCGCTCCCATAATCCATGGGCTTCCGAACTTGTTAACTTAGTAAAGCTTTCTACTATTGTTTTGTGTCCAAAATCCAAGCGATCATACAATTCATTGGTATCATTTGAAGTAAGTTGTCCTCTTGCTGTAAGTCTAAATTGAATTAAAGGCTTACTATCAGACCGTATATACGCACTTGAAATGTCAACATGTAATCTGGCAAGTTCTTCGGGATAAGAATACGACATTGCCAAATTGATTCTTTCAGGAGAAGCTAAATTCCCTTGCAAAGTATTGTATGAGAGAAAAGGAATCATTTTGTAAAGTTCACCAAAATCTTTAAAACCTTCGCCAAGGTACAGATGGTTAACATATGTAATTTCCCAATGATTTAGTTTAATCTCACCAACAGATTCTTCTTTTACAAATTCAAGAAAATCCTGCCACTGACCCTTGAACTCCGGAAAGATTGCATCATAGTGCGGATACTCTTCTTCTCCAGTATTCTTCTTCCAGTTGTGATGATATCTTTCACCCTGTAACTGAATCAAACGATTTTCTGATTCGTCTAGAAACCAACACCTTGGGACTGGCGGGGAATCCAAAAACTGAGGCTGAGTTGGTTCAGGAACAACAAAGTCTCCGAACATTTCTTTTGCTATAGCAACTGGAGGATGAAATGATAATTTGGGATACTGTCCTCTTATTCGTTCCCAATAAAGGCCAGGGTGTACCACAGAGAAGTTGGCAAGTGTATCAAACTGTACACCAAGAACCACTTCGTTTACCGGTGGCCGATTATAATCAGGTAAAGTTCTTTTTTGCGAATCCATTACGCAAACCCATCCTTATGAAAATACTGTGTTTTGTTTGAAAAATAACGCTAAATATCTACCAACTCTGCTTAATGGCAATATTACGTTGACAAAGTTTTGTTTGTTCGTCCTAAATTCATGTATTTGACCTACTGCTATTTTATCGGCTAAATCAGGACAAGACATGAATTAAATCGACCTACAAAGCCCTTTTCGCCGGAACTGTAAAGGTCATTTAGAATATATTTACCATAAAAACAACCAAATTCAATTAAAAACTGAAAAATAAATCTGATTTATTTTTTGCTCATTAGTTTTGTGAATTCTTTGAACAGATAACTTGAGTCGTGGGGGCCTGGGGAGGCTTCCGGGTGGTGCTGTACTGAGAAGGCTTTTAGCTTTTTGTTTCGGATTCCCTCTGCTGTTTTGTCGTTCAGGTTCAGGTGGGTCAGTTCTACCTTTGTTTTCTTTAGCGAGTCGAGGTCCACGCAAAAACCGTGGTTCTGGCTGGTTATCTCTACCGCATTTGTGGCCATGTTCTTGACCGGGTGGTTTGCTCCGCGGTGTCCGAATTTGAGTTTATACGTCTCACCGCCCATCGCTATCGAAAGTATCTGGTGACCGAGGCAGATACCGAAGATCGGCACCTTGCCGAGAAGTCCCTTTACAGTCTCGGCGGCATAGGTGACCGGTTCCGGATCGCCCGGGCCATTGCTCAGGAACACGCCGTCAGGTTTTCTCTTCAGGATATTAGCGGCTGTTGTCTTTGCCGGAACTACAGTAACATCGCAGCCGTTGGAACGCAGCAGCCTTAGAATATTCTGCTTGACGCCGTAGTCTACCGCTACGACTTTAAATTTCTTTTCCGGCAGAGCTTCCTCGCCGCTGATGGCATCGACAACGCCCTTGTTCCACTTGTATGCTTTCTTAGTGGTTACGTCTTTGACGATGTCTCTGCCGACAAGACCGGGGTATTCGGCTAGCATTTCTTTTAGCTTTGCGTTTCTTTTTTCGGTCGAAGATATTATGCCGCGCATAGCACCCTTCTCGCGAATATGCCGGACGAGCTTGCGGGTGTCTATGCCTTCCAGGCCGACTATGTTGTTCTTTTTGAGGTAATCGCTAAGAGATGCGCCGTTTCGCCAGTTGCTTGGATAATCGCAATTTTCTTTGACGATCAGTCCGCGTGCGAAAATATTATCCGACTCCCAGTCGTCGTCGTTGGTTCCATAATTGCCGATTAGCGGATACGTCATGGTAATAATCTGCTCGTTATATGATGGGTCGGTAAGAATCTCCTGGTAGCCGGTCATCGACGTATTAAAAACAACCTCGCCGCAACTAACACCGGCGGCGCCAAAAGAAGTACCTTCAAAAACCGTGCCGTCTTCAAGTAACAAAATAGCTTTCACTGCAATTGTCCTTTAATTAAATAGTCTCGGCCGCAAGGCCGTATAATTTATTTTGCCTTATAATACAGCTGTATTGACTTTACGCCAACCTTCTTGGCCTTAACCGCTTCTATGCCTTTAGCAACTGCCAGTCCGCCTCGGATAGTGGTCACATACGGAACCTGCCTGTCCAATGCGGTTCGGCGGATCGAGAACGAATCCTCTATCGCCTGCTTGCCGACCGTGCTGTTTACGATAAGGTCGATCTCGCCATTGATTATCGCATCGACAATATTCGGGCGGCCTTCGTTTACCTTACGCACAAACTCGGATGGAATATTGTTTTCGATAAGCTCGATACAGGTGCCTCTTGTCGCTACGATCTTAAAACCAAGCTCGTGCATCTGTTTGGCCAGTGCAATAGCCTTGACACGGTCGCGGCCTTTGACGCTGATAAAGACGGTCCCGCTTTCGGGAAGCGTATTGCCGGCAGCCATCTGCGACTTGGCGAAGGCGGTCCCGAAATCGTCCGAGATACCCATAACCTCACCGGTCGAAAGCATCTCCGGTCCGAGCAGCGTGTCGATACCCGGGAACTTAAGGAACGGGAAGACCGCTTCTTTAACGCTGTAGTAGTTGCGGTGAACTTCCTTAGTAAATCCGAGATCTTCGAGCGTCATACCGGCCATGATCTTGGCGGCGAGTTTGGCTAATGGAACACCAATGGTCTTACTGACAAACGGGATCGTCCGCGAAGCCCGCGGGTTGACTTCCAGAATATAAATATCGTTGCCCTTAACGGCGAACTGGATATTGATAAGACCCTTAACCTTTAGCTCAAGGGCGAGCATTTTTGTCTGACGCTTGACCTCATCAAGAAGTTTGTCACTTAAGGAAACCGGAGGCAATGAACACGCACTGTCACCGGAGTGGACGCCGGCTTCTTCGATATGCTCCATTATACCGGCGACTACTACGTCTTTGCCATCGCAGATCGCGTCGACGTCAAGCTCGGTGGCATCGTCAAGGAACTTGTCTACAAGAATAGGATGCTTGCCGGAAGCCTCTAGTGCGTTCTCTACGCAAACCTTAAGCGAAGACTCGTCATGAACGACAACCATCGCCCTGCCGCCGAGCACGAACGAAGGCCGGATAAGCAGCGGGTAACCAAGCTTATCGGCGATCTTGACGGTTTCATCATACGACATTGCCGTGCCGCTGAACGGCTGTTTGAGTTTAAGCTTGTCGACGAGTTTATTAAATCGTCTTCTGTCTTCGGCATGGTCGATGCTGTCGGGAGAGGTTCCGATGATCGGAACGCCGGCAGCTTCTAGAGCGGTAGCAAGCTTTAAGGGCGTCTGTCCGCCGAACTGCACAATAACGCCGTCGGGTTTTTCCTTCTCGACGATGCTCATTACATCTTCAAACGTCAGCGGCTCAAAGTAAAGCCTGTCGGAAGTGTCATAGTCCGTACTGACCGTCTCGGGGTTGCAGTTGACCATGATCGATTCGACGC